>JAYVRS010000920.1:0-13073 GCA_043776185.1 Bryobacteraceae bacterium
GGCACATCTTCCCAGTAAGAAATCAATTTGCTTTCCACCTGCCTGCAATGCCGCCGCAGTAACTTCTCTAACTCCGCCCGATGGAACCAACGCTCCCAAACCGGAGTCTTCAACTTACCCCAATGCTCGGCGTTCTTGTCAATAACAATGAGTCGTCCGCCCGGCTTCAGCACCCGGCACATCTCGGCCACCGCGGTCTCAATGTCCACCGCATGTTCCAAGCTCTCCGTGGCATAAACACCGTCGAAGGAGGACGACGCAAACGGCAATGCCGTCATGCTGCCGGCGCAAGTAGGGAGGTTCGCGTCCACACGCCGCAACATCTCAAGAGCCAAGTCGAAGCAAACCACCGTGGCACCGGGATTGTGCTCTTTCAAAACGCGGGCAAAGCGACCCTTTCCCGCCCCCACATCAAGCGCGCATAGCACCGCGCCCAAATGCGAAACCACCAGTTTCACGTGATAGATCCGCGGATCGATCAAAGAAGGAAAATGCTCCTCATCATGAGCACCCATCTCAAAAGACTTGCGGATCTCTTCAATTGAAACCGGCACCGGCCTAGACCGAAAAGGCCACATTAGGCTTTCGTCAGGAAGATCGGCATACCGATCTTATTGGCATAATTCGGCCGGAAGCGCTCTATGTTATACATGGTCTCCACATCCACCCGCCGCGGACCCAGCTTCGGATCCGGAATCGGCACCATGTCATAACAGCCATGGCTAATGGCGCTCATCAAACCGCTTTTGCCCTCCAAGATCGTATCGAAAGCCATATTGCCAAACGTCGTCGCCACCATCTTATCGACAAAGTCCGGATCGCCCGAACGTAAGTCGTAAGTAAGATCGCTGACAATGATCTCTTCCTTCAGCACGCGCTTCACTTCCTCGGCAATATCTTCGCCGACGTTGCCCTTTTTACGATGACCGTAAGCGTCGGGCTCGCCGTAATGACGCACCTGATAGCCCTGCCACTCGGCGCCTTCGCTCAACACTACCAGCGCGTAGTTACTCGGATTATTAGCTTTATCCCGCTTCAGCACGTCGAGTAAGTGCGGTAAGTCAAAGCGATGTTCCGGAATGCAGCAACGCACCGAAGTAACATAAGAAGTATAGAGCGCCGTGTAACCGGCATCGCGTCCGAAGATCCGGAAAATGCCGATGCGCTCGTGCGAGCCCACCGTCGTCCGCTGCCGCTCGATCGCATCGGTGGCCCGGCTAACCGCCGTCGAAAACCCGATGCAGTATTCCGTGTTGCGGACATCGTTGTCCATCGTCTTCGGAATCGCGACCACCTTAAACCCCAGCGAATCCAAACGTGCCGCGTAGCTCAGCGTATCATCGCCACCGATGGCGACCAGATAGTCCAGCTTCAACGTCTGTAGGTTTTCCAGCACCCGCTTCGACATGTCATAAGTGGTGTACTTCTGGCCGTCCTTCTCCCGCTCCGTAGCCGGAAAGTCGCTCCCCGCCAAAAACGCCGGGACAGACTTCATCTTGGACGGATTCGTGCGGCTCGAATGCAGAAATGTGCCGCCTGTGCGCTCAATTGTGCGCGTGTTGTCGCGGGTCAGCGGCAGTATGTAACGCGATTTGCTCGCCGGGTCGTCGAAGTTGACGTGGGTCAAACCCTCCCACCCGCGGCGCAGGCCGATCACTTCATAATCCAGCTCACTGGCGCGATACGTAACGCCTTTAATGACGGAGTTCAGGCCCGGGACATCGCCCCCGCCAGTTAAGATCCCAATTCTCATTTTTTTCGACATCGGTAGCCTATAGTTTAGCCATTCCGGGCCCCAACCGCGAGCGCGCGACGCAAAACGCATAGGAAAACGAGGCAGCGCAACTAGGCGAAGGCGCCGAGCCAGATCAGCAAACTCAAAGCAGCCATCGCGAACGCCTCTTCATTGCCGCGATAGCTCATTACGATCTCCGCACTCCGGGCCGGCTTGGCCCGCAGCATCATGAAACCCGGGTTTTCCTGAAAGAATCTCGATCTCCTCATCTCCCGGCTTGGCCCGCCGCCCACGATCGTCGCACATTGTTGGCGGACGCCAGCCCGTGAGGTTCAATCCCTTCAGAGATCCGCAACTCGCGCCCTTGCCAGGCATAGCGTTCCAACCCCACGGATTGGTGTAGAGAGAAGAAACGGTCCATTGCCGCGTAGCCCAACTCGATGGAATCGCGAAAGGGCATCGCACCAAACCGGAAAAGCGGGATATTGAGGAGGGCGTTGAGCGCGAAAATGGCCAAGGCGATGACCACATTCCGCAGCGAAAACGCGGGTGTCACCCTTTTTTCCGTCTGCCTGAATAGAAAAGGCCGGCCACCGCAAATAAGGATAACGTGGTTAGTACTCGCCCCGCGATGTTTTGCTTGGGCAATTCGAAGACGACCCGCACGTCGACGTCGCCCGGCGGCACTAGTAAGTGCATCTGTCCCAAAGCGTCGGAGCGGATGGGCACCGGCCGGCCATTCCAATAGGCATGAAACGCCGGGTCATAGGTCACCATGGCGACGAGTGATTGTCCGGCGGCCACGCGGGCTCGTAAGCGAAAGCCATCGGTCCCTTCCCAGGTGATGGACGCCGGCACCTGAGGGCCCTTCTCCATCGCGTCGGCATAAGCCCCGACGATATCTTGATTCTCGCCACTACCTAACGTGGGGATCCCTGTAAGTCGCGCCGTCTCCACCACCCGCGCCAGCGAAGAGTATCGGCGCGGCACCTGGTAAATCAAGTTCCCTTCACCGTCATCGTAAATCTGGCTAAGATTCTGTGCGTACTTTCGGGGATTAGGAATATCTTTATAAACCTCCTGCGACTTCGCCTCGTGCGCGACGATAAAATCGGTGCCGAAAGCCTGCATCCATTGCAGCGAATGAGCGACGTTGTTTTCGGTCTTCACACCGATGAAAGCTAGGTTAATGCGTTGATTGATCAGCCCTTGCTCAGATCCTCCGCCCATCTGCGGCAAGTCAAACCAGGCGTTGTACCAAAATCGCAGCGAGCCGGTCACCACGGAACGCGATTGCGGATGGTTCAGCCACATCCACTCGGAAAGCTTGTATTCAATCCGGTCCTGATAGTTATCATAAGTGCGAATGGGGACGTAAGCTTGCCGCAAGTACTTCTCAGCGGGATAGAAACAGGCGAGCACTAAGACAGCAACTAACCCGCGTGCATACACTGATCCACGAACTTTTGACGCACAACTAATTGGGCGCGCGTACAGTAAGCGGGTCGCTTCCGCACTCAGCAGGATAAAAGCCATGTCGAACTCCGGCACCATGCGGGCGGGTTCACCAATCACGCGGAAATGATAATAGAAATGGCCAAGAACATTCAGTGAAAAGAAAAGAAATGTTCCCCAGATCAGGGTCGCATAGGCGCGATCGCGACGGCCGCGGGCAAATCGGTCACTGGCCAGAATATAGGACATCCAAACCACCAGCGTGGCCCACACCGAGCGGACATTGCCTGGCTCGGAAACTAGCTTCAGGTTATCCATGGTCACCTGAAGGTAAGAAGGAGTGAGCCAGAAGGCAGTCAGCCCGTAGGCCAAAGCGACAATCGCTGCGGCCCTTACTAACATCCAACGGTCAAGGTGCGTGATCCACACGCTCCACATCAGGATCGGAAACCAGATGGCTAGCGAAGTCGCGCCGTAGAAATTATGGGAGACCACTAGAGCGCAAAGCAAGCTAGCGGTGCCTAAAGCCATCGGCCGCCACGCGGCCAGCGCCCGAAATGACGCCGCCATCGCGAAGGGCAAGATAGCCAAAGCCGTCATATGCGGACCCTCGCCATAACGCAACAACACCCCCAGCCGCTGGGGCGTCAAGATAGACGAGTCAATTCGCAGATCGGGCAGAAACAGAAAGCACGGGCTCACCACGGCGCACGCCACCGACGCCAACCAAGCCGAACGCCGGCGTCCTCCAATGATCGCCGCGAAGACGTACACGCCCACGATCCCGAGGCCATAGAAGAAAGCTGTGTAAATGTGATAAGCCCGCGCCTCCGTCATACGCGGATAGTACTTAGCCAACGCCGCTGTGCCATAGCGTAGCGCCGGCGGATAAACAAAGTCGAAGCGCGTGCCGCCGTACCAATTGGGTTGCCAATTCGGATGAGGCCAATGTTGCTTCAGATAGCGAGCATCTGAAATAAAAGTGCTCTCGATGGAGGCCCACTGGTCGACATATTTCACTTTGAATAGCGGCCAAATCAAGATGGCGGCGAGTACAAAGATGACTAACGAATCGAGGAGAAGCGTCTTTCTATTCAAGCTAATTCTTGCTTACGACCACAGGCGTGCCGCGATATCGGCGCTCCAGGCTCTCGAACTGTAAGTTCCGCCGTAACCCGGTGCGATGCATCATGTACCGCGCGAGTAAAGTGAGAATCGACAATCCGTAAATCGAAGATTGGACAAACGAGGCCGATGAAGCCTGCGCAAAGTAACGCGTCGGCACCGCCACCTCCGTAATCCGCATCTTGATTTCTACAATCTGCGCCATAATCTCCTGGTCGAAAATAAAGGCGTCGGAGTTCATCTCCACGTTCACCTGTTCCAGCACCTCGCGGCGAAAGGCCCGATAGCCGGTATGATACTCGCTCAGCTTGAGGCCGAATACTTTGTTCTCGAGTTCAGTCAGAAAACGGTTAGAAATATACTTCCACCAGGGCATGCCCTGCGCCATGGGGCTCGAACCCATCAGTCGCGAACCCAGCACGACATCGGCTTGATCGTCGATGATCGGCTGGATAATCTGCGGCAGCAGCGTAGGGTCATATTGGTAATCCGGGTGGACCATGACGACGATATCGGCCCCCGCTTTCAACGCCTCCCGGTAACAGGTCTTCTGATTCGCGCCGTAGCCGTAGTTACGATGGTGCACGAAGACTTCCAAGCCCAAATCGCGAGCAATGCGGGCGGTTTCGTCCTTACTGCCATCGTCCACCAGGATCACCAGATCGACGCTATCATGCGGCAAATCTGCGTAAGTCATGTGCAGCGTTTTAGCCGCGTTGTAGGCCGGCATGACGACCACTACTTTAGGTTTCGAAAGACTCACGAAAGGGCCTCCGGCCGCGCCACGACAATGAATTGATAAGCGAAAAGCGTCTTCCACATGCGAGCCAAGCTATAGGAGATCCGCTCCAGCAGATTCACCAGCCAACTACCTTCGAGCTTAGGCAAGGCGAGCCCGACGGGGGTGGCGGTCGGGTGGACGCTTTCGACGCGAAAGCCACTGGATTGCAGCAGGTCCACCCAGCCCTGCCACATGTAGAAGTGTACGTGGGTGCGGTCAAAAAGCCCTTTGTCGTCTTGCGGAAACCGGCCCAACAGCACGTTCAGGCGAAAGTACAGATGGCCGCTATTGGGCAGCGAAGCCACCAGCCTACCATCCGGTTCCAGCATCGCCCAGGCTTCGCGTAGCAGCTTGGCTGGGTCGCGCAGATGCTCTAGAATGTCGGCACATATGACGTAGTGGAAGGCTTCGTCAAGCCGAGGCAGCCCCTGCTCAAGATCGGCTTCGATGAGTTTGACGCCGCCGGGAAACTGATCGCCCGCGCCGCCGGGACGCTCCAGGCCAACCACTTGGTAACCACGCTTGGCGAAAATCGCCGACAAATAGCCCCCTGCGCAGCCCACATCCAAAACGCGACGGCCGGTGCCCTGCGGTGGTAAGGCGTTCACCAAAAGGGAATGGCTGCTGAACGCGCTCGCCTTAAAGGCGTACGTAGCCATGCCCGGGGACTCGTTTTGTTCAGACAGCATTGCCGCGATTATGGCAGATTCGCTCGAAATACCACAACTCTAGGTACGCGCGGTGTATGGAGTGCTGGTGACGCAGCGGCATGCTCGCTTGGCGGTGGAGGCGTTTGGGCGTTTCGGCGAGGGTCAGCCGGCGAAGTTGAACTGGCGCGATTGTCTTGCCCGCCCTGGCTCAGGATTTCGCCCGGCTGCGGCTATTCAAGGGGCATGATTTTCCGCAGACGGACATGCTCAACACGTCGGTCAGCAAGTAGAATGGAGGTACCGTCCCCGCCTGAAGTTCCACGAGAGAGAGAGTATGTCCGCACCGCCATTCGTTCATCTGCATTGCCACACCGACTATTCCCTGCTGGATGGGGCCTGCGAAATCGGCAAGATGGTGCAACTGGTGGCCGAGCAGAAGATGCCGGCGCTGGCCATGACCGACCACGGCAATCTGTTTGGCGCGGTGGAGTTCTACAACAAGGCCAACGAATACGGCGTACACCCCATCATCGGCTGCGAGATGTACGTGGCACCGCAGGGGCAGCAATCGCGTAGCGAGGGCTACGACTACAACCACCTGCTGCTGTTGAGCGAGAACGAAGAAGGCTACCGGAACCTGATTCAGCTGGTGACGTCGGGGTACCTGGATGGCTTTTACTACAAGCCTCGCGTCGACAAGGATCTGCTGGCGAGGCATGCCAAGGGGTTGATCTGCACGTCGGCCTGTCTGGCTAGCGATGTAAATCAGGCGCTGTTAGCCGGCAAGTACGACGAGGCGCGGCGCTTAGCATGTGAGTACCAGGACATCTTCGGGAAGCATAACTTCTTTCTCGAACTGCAGGACCATGGGCTCGACGATGACAAGGTCGTCATTCCGTTGGTGAATAAACTCTCCAAAGAGCTTAGCATTCCGCTGATTGTCACCAACGATGCACATTATTTGACCAAGGACGACTCGCGGGCGCACGAGATACTGCTGTGCATTCAAACCGGCAAGTTACTCAAAGACACGAATCGCATGCGGTTCGACACGCCCGAGTTTTACCTGAAGTCGCGTGACGAGATGCTGGCCTTGTTTGGCGACCATGAGGACGCGATTGATCGCACTTGGGAGATCGCGCAACGTTGCCAATTAAAGCTGAAGAAAGTAGAGAATCCATTTCCTAAGTTCGATGTGCCGTCCACACACACCATTGACTCGTTCTTCGAGTATGTGGCACGTGAAGGGTACGAAAAGCGCAAAGTGAAGTTGGCGGCTTTGGCGCGCCAGGGAATGTTACGCGAACCACTCGAGAAATACGATGAGCGGCTGACGCATGAGATCCAGTTGATCCAGAAGATGCAGTTTTCTGGTTACTTCCTGATCGTGTGGGACTTTATCCGTTACAGCAAGGAAAAGGGCATTCCGGTGGGCCCCGGGCGTGGCTCGGCGGCGGGTTCCCTGGTGAGTTACTCGATGAACATTACGGACATCGACCCCTTGCAGTACGGCTTGCTCTTCGAGCGCTTCCTGAATCCGGAACGCATTTCCATGCCCGACATCGACGTCGACTTTTGCACGCGCGGCCGCGGCGAAGTGATTCGTTATGTCACAGAGAAGTACGGGCGAGATCAAGTAGCGCAGATCATCACCTTCGGCACCTTGGCCGCCAAGGCGTCCGTAAAAGACGTGGGCCGCGTGCTCGACCTCAGCTTCGCCGAAGTGGAGAAGGTAACCAAGCTGGTGCCTTCGCAGCCGATCGGTATCAAGTTAGCGGATGCCATCCAGATAGAGCCGCAGTTCAACGAGATGGCCGCGCAGGATCCGCGCATTCGCGACGTGTTGGATACGGCGCTGAAGCTGGAAGGCGTGGCGCGTAACTCGTCGGTACACGCGGCGGGCGTGGTGATCGCCCCGGAGCCGCTGAAGTATCTGGTGCCGCTCTACAAGACCAGCAAAGACGAAATTGTCACCCAGTACGATATGAGCGGGCTGGAGAAGCTGGGCTTGTTGAAGATGGACTTCCTGGGCCTGACGACGCTCACCATCATCAGCGACGCGCTAGTGCTGATCGAGAAGTATCGCGGCGTGAAGCTCGATATCGAAGACTTACCTTTGGGCGACGCGAAGACCTACCAGATCTTCACCAAGGGTTACACGTCGGGCGTCTTCCAGTTTGAATCGGATGGCATGCGGGACATTTTGCGTCGCTATCAACCGGAGCGATTAGAGGACCTGATCGCCTTGAACGCGATGTACCGTCCGGGCCCGATGGATAAGATCGATGAGTTCATCGAGCGCCGTCATGGGCGTGAAGAAGTGAAGTACGACCTGCCGGAAATGAAGCAGTTACTCGAAGAGACCTTCGGCTTCATGGTCTATCAAGAGCAGGTAATGCAGATTGCCAACGTGGTGGCTGGTTACTCGCTGGGTGAAGCCGACTTACTGCGGCGCGCCATGGGTAAAAAAGACGCGAGCGAGATGGCGAAGCAGCGGCTGCGCTTCCAGCAAGGCGCCGGGAAGCGCGGCGTGCCGGAGAAAAAAGCGAACCGCGTCTTCGATCAAATGGAGAAATTCGCTGGTTACGGCTTTAATAAGTCGCATTCGGCGGCTTATTCTTTGCTGGCGTTTGTGACGGCTTATCTAAAGGCAAATTATCCGATTGATTTTATGAGCGCCTTGCTCACCTCGGAAACCGGGAACACGGCGAAGGTAGTGAAGTATATCAATGAGTGTAAGGAGATGGGCATCAAGGTTTTGCCGCCCGACGTGAATAAGTCCGAGCTGAACTTTACGCCCGATGGCGATAGTATCCGGTTTGGCTTGGGTGCCATTAAAAATGTGGGCTCGGGGGCGGTGGAAGCGATCATCAAGACGCGCAATGCCGGGAAGCATTTCGATAGCCTCTATAAGTTATGCGAGACGGTGGACCTTTCGGCGTTAAATAAGCGCGTACTGGAGAGCATGATCAAGGCGGGCGCGCTCGATGCGTTTCCGGGGACGCGGGCGCAGATGTTTGCGGCGCTCGATGGCGCGCTCGAAGCTGGACAGCGGCATTGGCGGGATCAGGCGAGCGGGCAGTTCGCCATGTTTATGATCGCGGAGGATGGCCCGGAGCCGCCGTTACCCAAGGTGCCGGATTGGTCAGAAAAAGAAAATCTGATCAACGAGAAAGAGATGCTGGGCTTCTATATCAGCGGCCATCCGCTCGATGCCTATCTCGAAAAAGCGACCGAGCTGCGTTCGCACACCACGCAGCAGTTAGAGGGCCTGGAGAAGAGCACCGAGGTCCGTTTGTGTGGCATGTTGACGGGCATTCAGCGCAAGCGCACCAAGGAAGGCAAGGCCTGGGCGTTGATGCAGTTCGAGGATGCCGAAGGCAATCTGGAAGCGATGGTATTTAGCACGAAGCTGGAAGCGTTGAGCCCGCAATTGATTGAGGATCGCGCCGTATTGGTGAAGGCCAAAGTGATGCCGGAAGAGGGCGGGCCGCCCAAACTCTCCTTGCAGGAAATCATTGCGCTCGACGACGCCCGCGTCGACTTGCCCAGCATGCTGTCGATTCGCATTCGCCTCAGTGCAGGCTCGCCGAACGGAGCGATGGCCAAGGCGGATGAGTTAAGAGCGTTGTTCCTGCGCAAGCCAGGGACGGCGCAGATCCGGCTGCGCTTGGAAAAGCCGAAGGACTTTTCCTTGACGCTCGATGTCGCCGTAAAGGTACGGCCCGACCGCGAGTTCATGGCCGAGGTAAAGCGCATCTGCGGGGACGAGTCGCTGGAGATCATGGCGAACTAGAATAGAAGTATGCCGGTTGCACTCCACATCGAGCCTGTACCCGTTTTGACGGATTGGCCAGCCCGCAAGCGTTGGACCCGCGCGGAGTGCGACCGCTTCGAGGCGTTGGGCGGTTTCGATGGACAACGCTATGAGTTGATTGAGGGAGAACTGATCAACAAAATGGGCAAGAATCATCCGCATGTGTTGATGCTGATGGCGTTGGCCGACTGGTTTGCAAAACATTTTCCTGGCCGGTGGATGACGGAAGCTCCCATGGAGGTTGCGCTGGACGATGCGCCGATCAACGAGCCGGAACCGGACCTGCTGTTGCTGCATGGCCGCCGTACAGCCCTCGGCGGTCAACGACCGTCTCCGCAGGACGTGGCACTCTTGATCGAAGTGGCGGATTCCACCCGAGCCTTTGACACCACCGTGAAGGCGAAATTATACGCGCGGGCCGGCGTGATGGATTACTGGGTGGTGGATGTGAAGGCCAACCGGATGGTGGTCTTCCGTGAGCCGCGCGAGGGGAAATTTACTTCCGTCATCGGCTACGACGCCAACGAAGTGATTACGCCGCTCTCCGCGCCGGATCAGCCGTTCCGTTTGAGCGACGTTCCTTTATGATGTCAGCGACTCTTACACCGGCTACGGACTCTCAGCCTCCGCGCAAGCGTTGGACTCGGGATGAGTGCGAAAAGTTGGAGATGTACGGCCTTCTCGAATTGCAGCGCTATGAACTGATTGAGGGGGAACTGATCGACACGATGGGCAAAAATAGGCCGCACACGATCATTTGCATGTTGTTGATGCGGTGGCTAGGTCGTGCAATCAGCGATGAACGGGTGCAACTGGAAGGGGTGATCGACGTCTCTCCCGAGGACCGGCCCACCAGTGAACCTCAGCCGGATTTAGCCTTATTGATGAAGCCGGTCGAAAGCTATCGTGATGGCCATCCCGCTGCCGATCAGGTTCAACTGTTGATCGAGGTGGCCGATTCCTCGCTCGCCTTCGATTCCAGCGTCAAGGCTGGGCTTTACGCACGCGCAAGGATCGCCGATTATTGGGTGGTCGACATCAACTCCCGGCGATTGCTGGTCTTTCGAAACCCGGTGGACGGAGAATACCGCACCGCCACCATGCATACAGCGGACGAAAGCGTCAGCCCGCTGGCGGCTCCCGAGGCACAACTGCGGATCAACGATATTTTGCCCGCAGAAAACTAATGGAAGAAAATACCCGGCAACGCATGGAAAATCTGGAACGCGAACTGGCCGCGCTCAAGACGTCGAATCCGCAAGCGGACTTGACGCGTTTGGAAGGCCAACTGCAAATGATGGGTCGCGCGCAAACGCAGACCGCCACGCCCTGGGAGCGCGTCCAACTCGCGCGCCATCCCAAACGGCCCCACGCCCTCGACTATATCGAGCGCATGTTTACAGACTTCATCGAGATCCACGGCGATCGCGCCTACGGTGACGATGCCGCCATCATCTGCGGCATGGCGAAGCTGGACGGCGAGCCGGTGATGGTGTGCGGCCAGCAGAAGGGCCGCGATACCAAGCAGAAACTATTGCGCAACTTTGGCATGCCTAAGCCCGAGGGCTATCGCAAGGCGATGCGCGCCATGCAGATGGCCGCGAAGTTTGGCCGGCCGATTATCTGCTTGCTGGATACGCCGGGCGCTTACCCCGGCATTGACGCCGAGGAGCGGGGCCAGGCCGAGGCGATCGCGGTGAGCCTGCGCGAGATGGCGCGGCTCAGCGTGCCGGTGATTTGCGTGGTGATCGGCGAAGGCGGTTCGGGTGGCGCGCTCGCGATGGGCGTGGGCAACCGTGTTTATTTGCTCGAAAACGCCATCTACAGCGTGATTTCGCCCGAGAGTTGTGCGGCCATCATCTGGCGCGACTCGACGCAAGCCGAGAAGGCTGCCGCCGCGCTGAAGCTCACGGCCGACCATTTGGAGCGGCTCGGCATCATTGACGGCGCGATTCCGGAGCCCGTAGGCGGCGCGCATGTCGATATGGACGGCGCGGCCGAGTTACTCAAAGTACACTTACTCGCCAGCCTGGCGGAGTTGAAGCGATTGAGCCCGGAGCAACTCATTGAAGAGCGCTACTGGAAGTTCCGGCGCATGGGCAGTTTCTTTACCGAAGAGGCTAGCGCTTGAGCCGCCGCAATCAGGTGAGCGCCCTGGTGGTGGCCACGCTGCTTGGGCTGGGTCTGCTGATTTATTTCTCCATGCCGAGCGCGAACTTTCGTTGCGAAGTGTGTGTAGCGTTTGAAGGCCGACAGGCTTGCCGGACGGCGTCGGCGGAGACCCAGGCCATGGCGCAACGAACCGCGCACGAGAATGCTTGCGCGCAAATTGCCAGTGGCGTCACCGGTACTACGGGCTGCCACGCCACGCCTTCGCTGAGCGTCAAGTGGCTGGCGAAACGCTAAAACTTATATACTAAGCGGCATGAATCGCCGTCAATTTATTGCTTCCCTCGCTGTTTCCAGGGCCGGCTTTGCGCAGGGTGGGAAGAAGCCGCCGAATGTGCTCTTCATTGCCGTGGATGACCTGAATGATTGGGTGCAGTATTTTGGGGGCAATCTCCAATCGGTGACGCCGAATATGGCCCGGCTGGGTGCCCAGTCGATTCGCTTTCAAAGGGCTTATTGCAACGCGCCGATGTGCAATCCGTCGCGGGCCAGCCTGATGACCGGCTTGCGGCCTTCCACCACTGGTGTCTACACCAACAGCGACGCCTGGCGCGACAATGCCCCGGACGCCGTGACGCTCCCCGAATACTTCATGAAACATGGCTATCGCGTGCTGGGTTGCGGCAAGATCTATCACAACTCGCAGCCGGACTATCAAGCCTTTCACGAGTATCTACCCGAGAAACATCCCGAAGCCGAGGAGCGCGCCGAAGCCGCGCTCACGCCGGCTAAAGCCGCGCAGGGACACTTCGATTGGGGCCCCCTGGACGTGGCCGATGAGGAGATGGAGGATTATCGCTATGTGCGCTACACGGCCGGCGTGCTGGCCAAGAAGCATCAGCAGCCCTTTTTCATGGCTTGTGGATTTAAGAAGCCGCATCTGCCCTGGTTTGTGCCGCGCAAGTATTTCGACAAGTTCCAATTGAAAGACATCAAGCTGCCGCCGTATCTGGCGAACGACTTAGATGATGTGCCGCCGTCGGCCATCTTAAAAGGCGGTTTGGCGGACCATGCGCGCGTCACCAAGCACGACGAATGGCCAGCGGCCATCCGCGCTTATCTGGCAGCTATCAACTTCACCGACGCCAATGTGGGACGCGTGCTGGATGCGCTCGAAAAGGGGCCCAACGCTCGCGACACCATCGTCGTCTTCTGGGGCGACCATGGTTGGCAATTGGGCGAGAAAAATATGTGGCGCAAGTTCACGCTGTGGGAACGCTCCTGCCGCGCGCCGCTCATGATCTCCGCGCCGGGCGTGACCCAGGCCGCCGCCGATTGCCCGCGCGTGGTGGAGTTTGTCGACCTCTACCCCACCTTGCTCGACCTGTGCTCCTTACCCCC
>JAYVRS010000921.1:0-3712 GCA_043776185.1 Bryobacteraceae bacterium
GCGCCCAGGAACTTACTCCAGCTAAGTTGCGCCAGTTGCCCACCGACGCGTGGCCCACTTACAATGGTGATTACTCGGGCCGACGCTTCAGCCCTTTGACGCAGATCAATTCCGCGAACGTACACACCTTGGCGCTCGCCTGGGCCACGCGCTTTGGAAATGGGCCGGGAATCTCGATTAAGTCGACGCCGCTGATGGTGAATGGGACGCTCTACTTCACTGCGCCCAATCATGTCTGGGCCGCCGATGCCCGCACCGGCCGCGAGCTTTGGCACTATCAGTATCCGGCCAACACGGGCAGCACCATCGGCAACCGCGGCGTGGGTATGTATGGCAACTGGCTCTTTTTTGAGACGCCCGATAGTAACTTAGTAAGTCTCGACGCGGCGACCGGCAAGGAGCGTTGGAGGGTTCGCCTCGCCGACCCGAAGCTCGACTACACTTCGACCGTGGCACCGGTGATCATCGGCAATCACGTCATTGCCGGCATCGGCGGCGACCATCTGGATAATCCTGGCTTTGTGCAATCCTTTGACCCGGAGAACGGCAAACTGCAATGGAAATGGTGGACCACGCCGCGCAAAGGCGAGCCCGGCATTGAGACCTGGCCCGATGAGTATGCGGCCGCGCACGGCACGGGCCAAGCCTGGATCCCCGGCACTTACGACGCCGAACTGAACCTCTACATTGTCGGCACCGGCAATCCGAATCCGGTGATGGCCGAGCGCAGCCGCCAGGGCGACAATCTTTACACTTGCTCCATCGTGGCCATCAATCCGGACACCGGCAAGATGGTGTGGTACTTCCAGCCGTCGCCGCATGACGTACACGATTGGGACGCGGTGGAGACCCCCGTGCTGGTGGATGGCGTGGTGGCCGGAAAGCCGCGCAAACTGGTAGTGCAGGCGAGCCGCAACGGCTATTTTTTCGTGCTTGATCGCGCGACCGGCAAGCAGATTCGCACGTTCCCCTTTATCGACACGCTGAACTGGGCCAAGAAAGATCTGGACGCCAAGGGGCAGCCCACGCCCGACCCAGCCAAGTATCCGACGCCCGATGGCGCGCTGGTATCGCCGGCTTCGGTCGGCGCCACCAATTGGCAAGCGCCGAGCTTCAATCCGGAGACGGGACTGTTCTACGTCAGCACGATGCGGACGTTTAGCATGTACTACCTGACGGACGTCGATCCGCGCCCGCAAGGGTGGGGCGGCCTCGATTCCACGGTGGGCAACGATGGGTCCGCCTTGCTGGCCATTGACTACCAGACCGGCAAAATCGCGTGGCGTCATGAGTGGCCGGGCGGCGGGGGATTGGCGCACACGCTTAGCACGGCGGGCAAGCTCCTATTTACTCACAATGGCCAAAATATCATCGCCTTTGAACCGACCGCAGGCCGCATTTTATGGCACTCGACCCTGATGGCAGCGCCTAGTGCGGGGCCGATCACTTACACGGTGGACGGCCGTCAGTACTTACTCGTCTGTGCGGGCGATAGTCTCTATAGCTTTGCTGTAAACCAGACGTCGCTACGCTAATTAACGCGGAAAGCCGCTGGACTTCAAACCCGGCACCAGCCGCAGGGCGTTCTTATAGTAGATGTGCTTCAAGGTTTCGTCCGGCAAAGCCAGGCCGTAAAGCTTCCACAGGCCGTGGTATTTGCGGATGTTGTCGAAGTACTCGTCCTCGGTTTCCAGGATGCGAAAGTAGAAGCCATACTCGGCCGGGTCGTAGCGGTCTTTGCCGAATAAAATGCGGTTCTGATATTTTATGAAGAACTTACGTGCCTGCCGGGGCTGCCGGCCGATCTCTCCCAGAATGGCGGCAATGTCGACGTGGAAGTTCGGCATCTCATCCAGCAGCTTGCCCATGGCGTCGAGGTCATGCGACATCCAGCCTAAGTGGGCCGCGATGAAGTTAGTTTTGGGATGACGGCGGATGAGATTGTGTTGCTCGCCGATCAATTGGTCCCAGGGAATCGTCTGGCTGCCGCGATTGGGTTGTAACTTCAACTCGAGCCAACGCTCGTTGTTTTTGTCCATCGGCTGAAACAAAGGCTTAGGGTCCGCCGTATGGATCAACACCGGGATTTTATACTTGGCGCACATGTCCCAGATGGCATCGAGACGCGCGTCGTCCACCGCCACGCGCTTGCCGTCGATATCCTTTTCGGTAAGCCCGAAGTTCTTCCACACCTTGAGGCCCACGGCCCCGTTCTTGATGTCCGTCTCCAACTGCGCGGCGGTTTTCGAAGCCCAGTCGGGCTCGCCGATGCCTTTGAAATTGATATTGGTGAAGGTGACGAAACGGTCCTGATTGAAGGTGCGGAAGCCATCGATGAGTTCCTTGGTCTTGTCACCCCAACTGCCGTTCACCGGCGAATTCACCATGATGCGCATGTTCATCGCGTCCATGTCTTTTTGGAGAATGGCGATGGCCTTTTGCGACGTGTCGCGGTGGTGCGTATGGACGTCAATGAAAGGGAATTTCGCGCGGGTGGGATGGTGTTCTGGCACCACGAGGACGGTTTTCGGCTCATAGTCCTCAATCGTCATCTGCTCCTTGGCGGCGGCTGGCCGAGGGGGGGTAGGTTGGCCGGCCGGTTGGGCTTGCATCAAGAAGGTGGCGGCCAGCGGCAGCCATAGCAATCGGGCGATTCGCATATCGCCTTTTACCTTATCAGTTCAGGATCAGTTCAGGCACCGAGGCCGGCCACCTGGTGGATCGCCCGTAAGGGCTAGGCATCCACGTGATCGGCAAAGAAGTGATCGATCGAGGCCTTGTAAGCTGTCGAGAGATGATCGGAGAACTTCAGCATCTCGCCCGTGGGCATGGGCGCGAACGCCTTCACGTGGCTAATATTCTGGTCGATATACTCCGTCTTGGGCATGCCCAGCACACAGGCGGAAACGGGCAGCGAGAGCGAATAGCGAATCAGTTGGTCGATGGGTGCTTTGGTGGAGAGCGCCTCCTGCCCAAATACTTTCATGGCGATGATGCCCATCTTTTTGCGGTTGGCCACCGGCAGCGCCAGGGCCTCAAAGCTGATCTCGCGCGCGCCATGGTCCGGGTTGGGGATCATGCCGCGCGGTCCGCTCAACATGCCGATGCGCGCGGCATTGAGGGCCATTTGCGTGCAGTCGAAGTCATTGCGGTCGATCGCCGTGGCCAGGACCTTGGGGTCGGTGTGCGAGGTGACGCCGATGAAACGGGTCATCTTTTGGTCGCGCATTTTGTAGAGCGCTTTGAGGACGCCGTCGTTCGCCTCCACTTTGGCTAGGTCCGCTTCGTCGGTAAGCGAATGAATGTGGATCAAGTCGGCATGATCGGTATTCAGGCGTTTCAAACAGCCCTCGGCCATGCGCATGGCATCGTCGTAAGTGCGCGCCGTCAACTTCGTCGCAAGGAACACGTCCTTGCGCCACTTGGGCAGAATTTTGCCCACGCGAGTTTCGCTCTTGCCGCTGCCGTAACCATACGCGGTATCGATGTAGCGAATGCCCAGGTTCAGCGCTTTTTCGAGGGCCGCGAGTGCGTCCTCGTCCTTCTCATACGACAGGAAGCGGCTGCCGCAGCCAAAAGCGGCCAGGGTCACCTTCTGCCCGGTCTTGCCCAAGGTGCGCATCGGCATCTTGGTTTTGGCGTCGGTACCGGCGTTCATTTCAGCAGCGGCGACCGCGCAGGCGGCCAGAAATCTTCGGCGGGAAAAGGGCAT
>JAYVRS010000922.1:0-3700 GCA_043776185.1 Bryobacteraceae bacterium
GGGGCGTGTCACTACCGCCTCCCTCAAAGCGGCCTGGGCGCAGAAATGGCTCGTCCATCGTCGTCTGCGTCCGGAAGCCTTTGGCGGACGCATCCATCAGACGAAGACCCAGGCCGTCACCTATCCAGTCCACGGCGACGTTTTGAACTCGGCAGCCGTGGCAGAGGCCTATCGCCGCTGGGGCACTTACCTACTGCCGCAGGCCTACCCCGAAGGCTCCCCGCTCCACCCGTCTTACCCGGGAGGGCACGCTACTGTCGCTGGCGCCTGCTCTATCGTCTTGAAGGCGATGTTCGACGAGACCGCGCTGATGCCCGATTGCGTCCATGCGTCCGCCGATGGCCTCTCGCTCGATCCTTGTCCATCCAGTTTCGTCCCGACCATCGGCAACGAGATCAACAAACTCGTCTTCAACATCGCCATGGGCCGCAGTTGGGCCGGCATTCACTATCGTTCGGATTCGATGTCCGGGGCACGCCTCGGCGAGGACGTCGCCATCTCGATACTGCAGGACTTGGTCCGCACGCCCACTGAAGACTTCGATGGATTTGCGTTCACCCGCTTGGACGGTTCGGCGGTCAGAATCAACCGGAACGGAGAAGTGAGCTAGGAAATGGGTATCCGCGTGGCTGGGATCATCTTGCTGATCGTTACGTCGCTTAGCGCACAAGTGCCGATGACGTTTCAGTATTTTTATGATGACACCGGCCAATTGATCAAGGTCGTTGATTCCACCGGCGTCGTGATTGAGTATGTCTATGATCCGGTCGGCAATATGCTGGAGATCAAACGATCATCCGTGGCGGCGGGAGGGCTATCGGTCTTTAGCTTCACTCCTCAGCGGGCGGGTACGCTGATGCTCGTGACAATTCAGGGCCAAGGCTTCAGCCCCACACTGGCATTGAATCTGGTGCGTTTCAATGGCGTTCTCGCCACGGTGGTATCAGCGACCTCTAACCAGTTGGTGGTTCAAGTACCGGTAGGGGCCTTGGCCGGCGCTATCTCGGTCACCGTTGGTGCAAACACTTCCACGTCTTCCGCCACTTTCACGGCGCTTCCGATGCCGGTGATAACGTCCGTCACTCCGGGTTCGGCAATACCCGGTGCGACAATTGCCAGTTTCCAAGTGACAGGCGCGAACCTCAGCGGCGCCACGTTTGAGTTCGTTCCGTCCTTCGTTCCTGCCGCAATTACCATGGGACCGGTATCGATCAGTGCCAGCGGAACATCCGCGACGACGAGCTTGACGATTGGCTCCACTGTAGGTGACTTTGCCTTGGTGGCGACTAATTCGTTCGGGAGTTCGAGCGGCTTCCCGTCGGCGGCAAACTCGCTGCACTTGGGCCAGCGGGTGGACGTCTTCGGTACGGTGTATTCCATGCTCAATTCCAGAAATCCCGCGTTCGGTATTCCTGGCGCGCAGCAGTACGTTGCGGGGCGTGTCTTCTCCGTGCTGAACCAACTGAATCCGTCGACAGGGCGGGCCGGGTTAAGTCAGTATGTGTCGAGCCTCACGTTCTCATCGCTGAACGGGCTCAACCCGGGCGTGGGCCTGCCGGGGTCACTACAGTTTGTCTCCGGCCGAGCATTCTCTCTGTTGAACACACTGAACCCATCCACAGGGCTGGCCGGATCGAACCAGTATGTATCGGGCCATGTCTTTTCCTTATTGAATAAGTTGAATCCGTCCACGGGCGTCGCAGGGTCTATCCAGTACAGCGCTGGCCAAGTTTTTTCCGTGCTCAACTCGAGGTCAGGGGCGTTGGATAACGCAACGCCGAGATTCGTCAACGGACGGGTCTTTTCAATCGCCATTGGGCAAAACCTGGTAGGGACTATCCTCAGTCCCGCCACTCTTTTCACTCGGCTCATCGTGGACCGGATCGCGAATCCATCTTTGCTTGATGAAGAGATGCGAAGGCGGCCAGACGGCGACGGCGACGGAATTGCTGACGAAGATGAGATTCGCCTCAGGACTAATCCGCTAAACAGCGATACAGACCACGACGGCTACCCTGACGGTTTGGAAATCGTTCTGGGATCGGATCCCCTAAATGCGGGGAGCCGTCCGAATATCAACGGACAGGGATTGGTAAACAGCCACTTCCTTTCCATTCAAAATTTTGCACCACAAGCCAGACAACGAGCGACCGGGCAGCCGGTAGCTTTCAGGAGGAACCCATGAACTTTCACCCCATTCCAAAATCGTTGCTCATGATGACGATCGCTCTCGGGAGTAGTGCCGCTGCGATAGCGCAGACCTTCAGCAGCGGCTCTACCGGCGCGGACGGAGCCCTTAACTTGACGACTCCAGGCATCGTCGTTTTCAATCCCAGGACATTCAATCCGCCACTCGACCCTGATGGCGACAACATCTACCACTTCACCACCATCAACATAGCCGCAGGGGTCACGGTCCAGCTTCGCGGCGACATCATCAATGGGCCCGTTGTCTGGCTGGCGCAAGGGGCTGTACAAATCAATGGCACGATTGACGCCAGCGGGCAGGATAAATTTGGCACCAACGTGACGACGCAGCGGACGATAACCATTCCTGGCGCCGGTGGATATGGTGGTGGCTACCCGGCCGTGGGGAACAATCCGCCAGGTGCCGGGTTAGGGCCGGGAGGTGGCAGTATCAATTGCCCCAGCCACAGCGGATACGCGCAGCCCGGAGGATTCACGGGCAACCAATTTCTCGTTCCGCTCGTTGGTGGCTCAGGCGGCGGCGCGAAAACGTCAAGTTCGGGCGGGGCTGGCGGAGGGGCGATTCTCATTGCGAGCAGCGTTTCCATCGGAGGAACCGGCTCGATCCGCGCGAATGGAGGAGGCAGCCCCTCCGGCGGCGGCGACCCGGGGGGAGTGGGCGCCGGGGGCGCCATTCGGCTAGTTGCGCCAAGTGTATCCGTAAGTGGGCTGTTGAATGTTTCTTTCGGGGGTGGTAACCATAACGTTTGTAGTCCGAACCCTGGTACCGGCGACGGCGTGATCCGCATTGAGGCGTTCCAAATAGGAGCGATCAATAGAACTGGCACGCTCTATACCGCTACACCCTTCGGACTCTTCTTGCCGTCAACGGGAGTGCCATCGCTGAGAGTGGTTAGTGTCGGCGGGGCACCGGTAGCCGCCTCACCAACCGGCACATTCACGATTCCAGATGTTACCGTAAACTCGAATTCCGCACTGCCCGTCAACATCGAAGCCACCAACATTCCAGTCGGAACCATCGTGACACTGACGCTCTTTTCCGAGAACGGGCCCGACCAGGTCATTCTGTCGACGCCTCTCGTCGGCAACTTAGCCGCCTCCACTGCCACGGCGAGCGTCACGCTACCGTCGGGTTTCTCGAAGGGATTCGTGAAGGCAACGTTCGCGCAGTAGGTTTTGACCGCAGTTCATTAGAGTAAAAGGGAAGGAGAGATGGATTGATCGTGATAGGGCGGTGGGTATTTTGATCGTTTGTACCGCCACTTGCGCGCCCCAAGGGCCGATCACTTTCCAGTATTTCTACGTTATCGGCCGATGGTCGGACACTCTGTCTGGGGAGCCAAAACGGAACGCGTATTCGGGGGAAACGACCGCATCCACGGGGTGACCATTTTGGGAAACGACCGCATCCACGGGGTGGCACCATTTTGGGGAAAGTAGCATAAGAATGAGAGGTTTGCCGATATCGTAGTGCGGCAATGAGCCCGATTAC
>JAYVRS010000923.1:0-3696 GCA_043776185.1 Bryobacteraceae bacterium
CCATTCATTTTCTGTGCGGCTTGGCCGGCGGCACCGGCAGCGGCTCGATCGTCGATGCCGTAGCCCAGGCTCGGGCTACCTTTCCTCAGGACGTCCGGATCTACATCTACGCCTTCCTGCCGGAGCGCTACCCGGTACCGCCGGAGAAAGCTGGTCCCCGATACCACTTGAATGCCTACGCGTCTTTGCGGGAATTGAGTGCTTTATCTGTCGGCGGTTGGAATCCGCATGATGTCAGCCGATCCGACGGGCAACGCTTCAAGGATCTGCCAACCCCCTTCGATGTTTGCTACCTTTTTACCAACGAAAACCGGGGCCCCGAAGGCCATAGCGTTACGCTCAACCCGCTGACCGAAACGCCCGAACTGGCGGCGGCCTTCCTCGACCAAAAGATCTGCGAAGCCGGAAACTTCCGCTGGCGCGAAGGGGGCAACGCTTGGGAGACCCAAGAGAGTTACATGGTGGGCGGCGCGGCGCAGAATGGTGAAACGGCCTCGCGGCGTTCCAACCGTCCCGTCCGCAGTCGGCGATTCTTTTCGTTTGGGGTGAAGTCTATCCGGTTTCCTGAAACCGAAATCGAAGAGTACCTCACCTATGGCATCGGCCGATCAGCCTCGTTGCAGTTGCTCCATAACGCGTGGCTCGACAACCAGGGTTACGTCGACAAAGCCCCGCCCGTGGACTTTACCCCGATCGTGCGTTCGCCCGCCGAGCGCATGCTGAACCTACTAACTGACTTTCACCTAACGCTCGAAGCGCCAATCACGGCGTCGGAAGGCAAGTTGAATTGGGAACCGTACGAAGACTTCTGGCAACGGCTAGGATCCCATTACTCGCAAGAGGCGATCGACGATACTGAATTCCCCAATCAAATGGACCGGCTGAAAGGCGAGTTCGAAAAAGCCTTCAAAAAACAATTTCGCAATGAGGGCGTCGAGCAGTTTTTCCGCGGCCTCGGCGACGGGTCAGGGGTGAAAGCTCAAGCGGAGACCATCCGCCAAAGGGTGGAAGCCGGACTCATCGAGGCGTGGACCCATGCCAAGCTCTCGGCATCGGATCTCGAAGCGAAGTTGAAGGAACTGCTCACGGCGATTGACCAATGGACCGAACAGCACCGTCAAAAAGCCGTCGCCACGCTGCCGGAGAATGAATCTCAGGACGGCGGCGAGATTCGCGACATTGCCACGCAGATCGCCCAGAACACTGACCGCTACAACCAATGCGGGCTGGCGGCGCGTGCCATGGGTACCCACAAGAGGCTGGTGGCGGCGAATTCAGATTTGATGGCTTCGCACTACGCGCTTCGTACGCGCCATCATGCGCATGTTTACGCGTGTGAGAAGCTCCTGCCTTACGTCAAATCGCTGCTGCTGCGGCTGAAGGAAGAGTCCGGCGAGTTTGCAAGATTCATTACCGAACAGGCTGAAGCGTTGCGCCGGGAGCAGGATGCCCGTTGCCAGGAGAGCGAAGCGAACGACCTCACCAAACAGACCGTGAAGCACTATGACGTGAAATATGTCCGCCGGATGGCGGGCGATATCGTCCGGGACCGCCAGGATATGGAGGCGAATGCCGCCAGTGTCCGTGCGGCGCTGGTGGCACCCCTTGGCCCCACGTGGACCTTAGGCCAATTCACCACCACGGTGCGAGAAGAGACTTTTCGCCGCACCGTGGAAGACGTTTGCCGTAAGGGCGCGTATCAGCTTCATGACTCGTATGTGGCGCGTAATCCTGGGGCCAATCGCGTGCTGGGCACCAATGTCTTGGACGTATTAGAACGCAAGCTGGGCACCAATCCGGAAGCGCTGCAGGCCTTCGCGACCGAAATCATGCGCACCGCTTCGAACTTCCTGCCGCTGGACGATCGTGAGATCTTCCGGAACGCTTCCGGTGTGCCTGACCCGAATGATCCCGCCAACGTGATCTGTTGCACCACCACCACGGTCGTGATGCCTTCGGGCGGCAATCCGGAGTTTCGCAAAGCCCTGGAAAGCGCTTTTCAAGGCTCCGTCAGGGGGCAAATGTATATCGCCGAGAATGCCAACTCCACCCAGGAGCTTTCTATCGTCCGCATCACGAATGTCATGCCCGCCCGGTTTGCCGGCGGCCTTCGATACTACCGGGACCAGTATCTCGATTACATTCGGCGCGAACCCAAAGAAACGGGCAAGATCTTTTTGGAAGGCGATGGTGCCGAATTGCCGGATCTCTACGTTCCCGAAACGAGCCCGGAATCGATGCGCCCCATTCTGATGCTGGCCACCGAACTCGGCATCGTGAAGAGACTGGAGGATAACCGGGGCCGGCAGAAGCTCTTTGTCGTCAGCAAGGACCGTTATGGCGAGGAAGTCCTGGTGTCGGAGCTCGGCGAGACCGAAGAGGAATCGCTCGAGAAGGCCACGTTGGACGACATGGAGGACCTGACGACGGGTGTGCGAGAGGTACTGGAGCGCGATTACTGGCATGATACTGAAAAGTCGGCGCTCCGGGATCGCCTGGTCGCCCGGGTCCGCGAGCAAAACGCCGGCAAACTGGCCAGTGATCCTGCGGTGCAGCGCCGTTTGAAAGCGCGTGACACGGCCGTGGAACTTGTCGAAAAGACTGAGGCGGTGGCCCATGCCCGCTAAAAGCTACATTTGTACGAACAAGGCCGGCGGCTGCACCAGGGCCTTCAACAAAGAGCTGATCACGCTGGAGGCGGGGCAGGACCCGGATTGTCCGGTAAAGAATTGCCGGGACAATCTAAAAGCCTCCGATGCAGCGCCCAGCAAGGGTGGGCCCAAGGGTGTGGCGGCCGGGCCGAACTGGTTGTTGATCGCATCGTTGGCCGCCGGGCTGGTACTCGTTGCGGCGGGCGGCTTCTTCGGGTGGCGTGAATTCGCCCAGCCGCGACCCGACAGGATCGATACCGAGCTCACGCAATTCTACGCCGATCTGCCGGCGGCCAAAGGAGAGACAAAGTGATGCGCTTCATCATATGCCTCGGGCTGATTGCCCTGACGACTTGGGCGCAGGACGATACCGGACTGAAGAGTCGAATTGCTGGACGGGCGGCTAGTGTCCGGCAGATCGTCGAACATGGTGCCGCCACCGAAAGCAAAGGTGGCTTACTACGCGCTGAATCCAGCGCCTCCGCCGCGGATAAGCAGGTGATCAAAACGGAGAATGACGACCGCAAAGCCGTTTGGGAGTTAGTCGCCCATCGCACGCGCACCACAGTGGACGAAGTGAAGGACCGCTTCGCAGCCCGTTCTTTTCGGCCGCACCCGATGACTCCTAAGCTGGTGGGCTCCTGTAAATTGGCACCAGCGAAAGCACCGGATGTGGCCCGCTTACTCCAATATCTGAAACAAGGGATGAACTACGCATCGCAGAGGAAGTTCGATCTAGCGCTGGCTGAGTTTCAACCGGCTCTGGCGATTGACCCTACTTTTTTGGCTTTGAATCAGAACGTCGGCGCAGCGCAAATGGGTATCAAGAAGTACGCCGCTGCCCAAACTGCGTTTCATGCGGAACTGAAGCTGGTGGACTGCTTGGCCGGCCTTAGCGACAGTCAATTGGCGGAGTTCGGGTACTTTGTGGAGGTGGCTGAACAGGATCCCACTAAGCGCCGCCAGGCCCAGTCGGAAAAATTGAAAGAAGAGTTACCTAAGGCGCGGGCCGCCGCCCATTACAACTTGGCCTGCGCTCATGCTC
>JAYVRS010000924.1:0-12984 GCA_043776185.1 Bryobacteraceae bacterium
GAGCGATCCACGGTGCCCGTGCTAATGCTCACCGGTTTGGGCGACGAGGCTGACCGCATCATTGGCCTCGAGACCGGCGCCGATGACTACCTGCCCAAGACGTTCTCCACGCGCGAGCTGCTGGCCCGGCTACGGGCCGTCCTGCGGCGCTCGCGCCGGCTCTCGCAACTCCCCGTGTCCACCGTGGTCACTGTGGGCGACTTGGCCGCCGACCCTTCCACCCGCACGGCCCAAGCGGCGGGCCAACCGCTCACCTTAACCCCCGTTGAGTTCGACATTCTGCTGACCCTGATGCAAGGCGCGGGCCGCATCAAGACCCGCGAGCAACTGTTGCTCGAAGTAGCCGACCGCGACTTCGAAGTCTTCGACCGCTCCATCGACGTCCACATCTCTTCGTTGAGGCGCAAGCTGGGTGACGACGCCAAGTCGCCGCGCTACATTCAAACGGTGCGCAGCGCCGGATACCTATTGCTTAAGCCGGGCTCGCGAGGTGTCGAATGAAGCTGTCCTCGAAGATGCTTTTGTTGGCCTTGTTGAATGTCGCCTTACTCGGCCTCCTGTTTGGTGCGCTGCTGTTCACTCAGTATGGCGGCGAGTTGAAGCCCTTACTCATCGCGCCGGCACGCGAGAAGATGCTCACCATCAGCCGCCTGCTGGAGCGTGATCTGGAGGATGCGCCGCTGAATCGCTGGGACGCCATCATCGAGCGCTTCTCCCGCGAGTATGGCGTTACCCTCGTCCTGGTCGACAACGAAGGCATCATCCAATGCGGCAACACGGCGGCGATTCCCGACCTCGTCATTCAGCGGGTGCGCGAGCGTCCGCCAGGCAGGCCCCCAGGTCCTCCGCCTCCCTTTCGAGAGCCCGGCGAGCGCCAGCGTCCGCCGCCGCCTAACGATGGCCCGGGGGGCCCACCGGCTGGCCGCATGTTCATCGAGCGTACCAATGGGCCATTGTCGTTCTGGGTGGGTCTTCGCATTCGCATTCCTTCCACCGTCGGGCGTCCGATGCCCGGCACTCTCCTTTTTGCTTCCACCAGTTGGATCACCAGCAGCTTCTTTTTCGATGGACGCCCTTGGTTGATCGCGCTGTTCGCCGTGTTCGGTGTCTCCGCCATCTGCTGGCTGCCCTTTATCCGCAACCTCACCGCCTCCATCGCCCGCATGTCCCAGGCCACCGAGCGCATTGCCCAAGGGCATTTCGAAATCCAACTGCCCCAGGACCGTAAAGACGAAATCGGCCAACTTGGCGGATCGATCAACCAGCTTTCGGGCCAACTCTCGCGGTTTGTGACGGGGCAGAAGCGCTTCCTGGCCGACGTGGCCCACGAGCTGTGCTCACCCATCGCCCGCGTGCAGTTCGCCGTCGGCATTCTGGAGCGCCGCGTGGCCGACGCCGATCGTGAATACGTCGCCGATCTGCACTCCGAAATTCAGCATATGTCGAGCTTGGTGAATGAACTGCTCTCTTTCACCAAAATGGGTTTGCAGCCCGATGCGGTGAAGCTACAGCCGGTGAATCTGGCGCAACTGGCCGAACGCGCCCGCGAGCGCGAGGGGCCCGGAGACGCGCGCATCCAGCTCCAGGTCGATCCCGCGCATTGGGTGATGGCCGACCCTAGCCTGCTGCTACGGGCCCTGTCGAACCTGCTGCGGAACGCCCTGCGCTATGCCGGCGATGCTGGTCCGGTGACGATCTCCTCGGCGGCGCGGCAGAAGTCGATCGCCATCGTCGTCACCGATTGTGGCCCCGGCGTTCCCGAAGAGTTGATCTCGCAAGTCTTCGAACCCTTTCGCCGCGTGGATGCGGCGCGCACTCGTGGCGTGGGCGGCGTGGGCCTCGGCTTGGCCATCGTCAAAACTTGTATCGACGCTTGCCAAGGAGAAATCCACTGCCGTAACCGTCAGCCCACGGGGCTGGAGGTCGAGGTCCTATTGCCATCCACGCGGTAGTCTGTCCCCCCGAATTACCAGCCCACCGCGTAAGCTGTGGGACACAAGCTCTGAAATGCACCCCACAGCTGACGCTGTGGGACGCAACACGAATTACCACCCCACAGCTGACGCTGCGGGACGCAACACGAATTACCAGCCCACCGCGTAAGCTGTGGGACGCAACACGAATTACTAGCCCACAGCGTAAGCTGTGGGACACAAGCTCTGAAATGCACCCCACAGCTGACGCTGTGGGCTAGTTAGCCAGGCAGCTCTAAACATCCCGCACGCAGCGGAACGAAATGTTAGTCGTCGCACTGTCCGCAGTATTCTTCGTCCGTGCCGCCACCCGGTAACGATTGCAGTAACTGGGATGGCATAAGTAACTGCCGCCCTTCATCACTCGTTCGTGCCCTTGCGGCGGGCCCACCGGATTCAGCCGCGTGGCGGTCTCATGCCAAGCGGGATGAAACCAATCCGCGCACCACTCCCAGGCATTGCCCGTGGCGCTCAAAAGGCCGTATCCATTGGGGGCGAATGCATCTACGGGGCCAACGGCGGTGAAGCCATCTTCGCCTAAGTCAAGATCCGGAAAGGTCCCCTGCCAAATGTTACAACGGTGCTTGCCGTCGGGAGTAAGTTCATCGCCCCAGGGAAAGCGCTTTTGCTCCAAGCCGCCGCGCGCGGCATACTCCCACTCGGCTTCCGTCGGCAACCGCTTACCGGCCCACTTGGCGAAGGCGCGCGCGTCGTTCCACGAGACATGGGTGACGGGATGGTGCGGCCGAGTCTTCAAACTAGTATCGGGGCCTTCCGGATGCGCCCAATCGGCCCCGTTCACCTTGCACCACCAGTAGTGCCCGGGCACGGTTTGGTCCACCAAATCCTTCGCCACATGCAGGTGGAAGACGAACGACCAACCCAGCCTTTCGCTATCGGTGCGATACCCGGTTTGCGCCGCAAATTCGGTAAACTGCTCGTTCGTCACCGGCGTCGTGTCGACATAGAAGGGGGCCAATTCGACGCTGCGAATGGGGCCCTCGCCGTCGGCCGCGTAGCAATCCTTATCTTCGGTCCCCATCAGGAACTTGCCGCCATCCAGCCGAAGCATCCCGCTGGTTGACCCGGAGCGCACCTTCGCCCGCTCCTCGGTCATGCGTTCAGAAAGCGCGAGTTGCTCGGAGCGCTGCCGGCTGGGCACGCAGCACGGTTGGATGATGCCGAAAGGGTTCATGTCGCTGCCGCCTCCGCCGGGCGGACGTCGGCCTTGGCCCGCAGCCGATCCAGATAGTCGCCCAAAGCCTTGTCGCGCTTCTCCTTCAGCATCTCTTCTTCCAAGTGGCTCTTCACTTCGTCAAAAGGGATCGGGCCTTCCTCGCGCCGCTCGTGAAGCAGAGCGATGTGATAGCCGAATTCCGAACGGAAGATCTTGCTGCGCTCACCCGGCTTCATAGCGAAGACCACGGCGTCGAACTCGTCCACCATTTCGCCCATCGGGAACCAACCCAGGCTGCCGCCGTTGCCCGCGCAGGAGGAATGCTGGTCCGCCACTTCGGCGAAGGGCACCCCGGCTTCCAGTTGCTGTTCGGCCGCTTGAATGGCGGCCAGTGCCTCGTCTACGCCTTCGCCCTCCCCTTCGCCCGCCTGGCCTCGCTTCACGTTGCGCACGATGTGCGAGGCATGGGCCATGGCCGGCCGCCGCATCGCGTCGCGATTCTTCTTGTAGCGCTCCACCAGATCCTTGTGGCGCGGCGCGGCCACCTTGGCATTCAAGCGCGTGACGAGCCGATCGATTCTCAGCCGGATCTCCACCTCGCGGCGCAGGGCGTCGCGGTCGGCTCCGGCGCGGGTGACGCCGGGTTCACAGTTCTCCGGGCCACCCGGCGGGGGCAGCACCTCGGTCATGGCGCGCTCGATCTCTTCCTCAGGAATCGCCTCGGGGTCGGCCTGCGCGTTTTGCCGCAGCAGGTGCCGTTCGATGACGTTTTCCTTCGACCAGTCCCATAATTCAAGTTCGGCGGCCAGGGGGTCCATGCCAGTCATGGCCTCCATGTAGCGCGGCCGGATTGACGCCGCCTCATCGCGAATCACCGAATCGTCCACAAACTCGCCGTTAATCAGTAGGCCCATGTTCAGCATTAAGTCTACCGTTTGCTTGAGGTCGACGGCTGCGATAGAGTAAACAAATCATTTGGTGCACTCTACGGGGGTGCCCGAAAAGTTCTGATATGGAGCCAAGGCATGAATCATTCGCTGGTTTCGCGGCCCAGTTTGCCGCGCGCAATCAAGATGACGGTCGGGATGTTGGGGTTGCTGCTTTCGAGCACCTTGGCCATGGCCCAAGAGCGCGCCGGAGGCGAGGCCAACCTGATCTTGCCTGACCTCGACATGGCGGTGTTCTTTGGCGACGTGGGGGGGCGCACGCTACTGCTGCTGGGCTGCATCGTCGGCTTCCTGGGCTTAGTGTTTGGGCTCGTCATCTACCGGCAGCTCAAAAACATGGCAGTGCATAAGAGCATGCTGGAAGTCTCAGAACTGATTTACGAAACCTGCCAAACCTATCTTCAAACCCAGGGTAAGTTCCTGATGATTCTGGAAGTATTTATTGCCATCGTCATTGTTTTCTATTTTGGCTTCCTGCTGAAACTAGAAACCTTTAAAGTGGGAATTATTCTGTTATTCTCCGTGGTCGGAATTTTGGGTAGCTACGGCGTAGCCTGGTTTGGCATTCGGGTCAATACTTTCGCTAACTCGCGTTGTGCCTTCGCCGCTCTCACCGGTAAGGCCTTCCCCTGTTACGCGATTCCGCTCAAGGCCGGGATGAGCATCGGCATGATGCTGATCTCAGTGGAGCTCCTCCTGATGCTCTTTATTCTGCTGGCCGTGCCCGGCGATTATGCCGGGCCCTGCTTTATCGGCTTTGCCATCGGTGAGAGCCTGGGCGCGGCCGCGCTGCGGGTAGCCGGCGGCATCTTTACCAAAATCGCCGACATCGGCGCCGACCTGATGAAGATCGTCTTCAAGATCAAGGAAGACGATGCCCGCAACCCCGGCGTGATCGCCGATTGCGTAGGTGACAATGCCGGCGATTCGGTGGGACCCTCGGCCGACGGCTTCGAGACTTATGGCGTTACCGGGGTGGCGCTGATCAGCTTTATTCTGCTCGCGGTGCGCGAGCCGATGGTGCAAGTGCAGTTACTCGTTTGGATCTTTATGATGCGCGTCATGATGGTCGTAGCCTCGGCGGCTAGTTACTTTATCAACGAAGCTTTCGCCAAAGCGAAATATGCGAACGTCGCCAAAATGAACTTCGAGCATCCCCTTACTTCTCTGGTCTTTCTTACTTCCGGCGTTTCGGTGGCGCTTACCTATGTACTCTCTTACTTGATGATCCCGAACATCGGCCAGGACCCCACGCTGTGGTGGAAACTCTCTTCGGTGATCACGTGCGGCACTTTGGCCGGCGCGATTATCCCGGAGATGGTGAAGGCGTTCACCTCGGTGCATTCGCGGCATGTGCGCGAAGTGGTGACGTCGTCGCGCGAGGGCGGCGCGTCCCTGAACATCTTGTCCGGCCTAGTGGCAGGCAACTTCTCGGCCTTCTGGCTGGGCATGGCCATGCTGCTATTGATGAGCGTCGCTTATGGCATCTCCACGATGGGGTTCGGCGGGCTGATGATCGCGCCTGCCATCTTCGCTTTCGGCCTGGTGGCGTTTGGCTTCCTGGGGATGGGCCCCGTGACGATCGCCGTCGACAGCTACGGCCCCGTCACCGACAATGCGCAGTCAGTGTATGAGCTTTCGACGATCGAACAGGTAAAGGGCATCGCCGCCGAGATCAAGAAAGACTTTGGCTTCGATCCGCATTTTGAACTGGCCAAGGAAAATCTCGAAGAGAACGATGGCGCGGGCAATACGTTCAAAGCGACCGCCAAACCCGTGCTAATCGGCACGGCCGTCGTCGGCGCCACCACCATGATCTTCTCGATCGTAGTGAGCCTCACCCACGGCCTGACGCAGAACATCGAAAAGCTCTCGATTCTGCATCCGCCTTTCCTGCTGGGCTTGCTGGCCGGCGGCGCGGTGATCTACTGGTTCACCGGCGCGTCGATGCAGGCCGTCACCACCGGCGCCTACCGCGCCGTGGAGTTCATCAAGGCCAACATCAAGCTGGAGGGCATCACCAAGGCCTCCGTGGAAGACTCGAAAAAGGTGGTGGCCATCTGCACGCAATACGCGCAGAAGGGCATGTTCAACATCTTCCTAACGGTCTTCTTTGCGACGCTAGCCTTCGCCTTTGTCGAGCCATTTTTCTTCATCGGCTACCTGATCTCGATCGCGCTCTTTGGCCTCTATCAGGCCATCTTTATGGCCAACGCGGGCGGGGCTTGGGACAACGCGAAAAAGATTGTGGAGACCGAGTTGAAGATGAAGGGCACGCCGCTGCACGACGCGACGGTGGTGGGCGATACGGTGGGCGATCCGTTCAAGGATACGTCGTCGGTGGCCTTGAACCCGATCATCAAATTCACCACGCTGTTCGGATTGCTGGCGGTGGAACTGGCGGTTTCGCTGACGCGCGAACAAGGCGCGGGCCTAACAAACGCTCTGTCGGCGGCGTTCCTGCTGGTAGCGCTGTTCTTCGTGTACCGTAGCTTCTACGGAATGCGGATCGCCCAAGCGGAGTCGACAGATACGGCGAAGTCGGCCGGTGCGCGATAGATCAAAGATGATCCCGAAGGCCAGAGACTGACCCCAGCGGTGGGGCACAATTCCCCGGCCCGCATTCTACTAGCCCCCGGCGTCAGCCGGGGGACCCTACCCTCCCGTGAACCCTCCCGTGGACCCTCCCGTGCTCCACACATCCTCCCAGCCCCAGGACCATGCAAAAATCCGATCGTTGGCTCCCCTCCGTTACCTTCCGGGTTCGTAAGTGCCTGATAACAGTACCCCGACTGTGAGGGAGGGGAAGTCAAAAGCCATGGCCAAATCGATTCTTCACGCAGCCAGCGGCACCCATCTGCCATTTTCCACCGTTCTATAATCCGGGCGCTCCTCGCGAGCCATCGCGGCATCGTGCTGATGGCCCACCGACTCCCAAACCTCGAGCGCCTGCCTCATCCGCGCCAAGGCATCGCTCAGCAGGCCGGCAAACTGCTCGGGATCTAGCTCCGCCAACCCAGCTTCCGCGAGCGATTGCATTGCGTCATCGCCAACCCGGAAATTCGCCGCGCGGTCGCCATCCGGCAGGCCTCGATGAGCGCTGCCGAGCCTGTGCTGAGTCATGGCCCAGTCGGCGGGGAAAGCCTCGCAAGAGTAGATCTTAAGCCCACTCTCGTAGCAAACGATGGCCGCCCTCAGATTCCCCGCGCGGTCGCCGAAGGGAGGCTCGCCAGTATGCGACCCCCAGCGAGTTCAACGCCGCGCCATCCTCCCAGTCCGCCGCCGCGCGACTCAGCAAGCCAGTCGGCTTCCACCAATTGAGCAACCGAAAGTGCCGCGCCATATCGAGCCCGCCCTGCGCCTCCTCAGCCAAACGCTGCCAACTCGCCTTCAATCACTTAAAGTTCCTTGTCCCCCAGCCCCGCCAAATCCTGCAGCAGAGCGCTCTGCACTCCGCTGAAGACGGAATGGTCCTTCACCGCGCCATAGCCCTTCTCCAGCATTTCAAGCGCGCCTGTCAACGCCGGGTGGACGAATCCGCTCCCAGCCTTGATGAACTCCCAACCCGCCCCGACGCCGGCCGCTTTCCACTTATCCACTAACAAGGCGAGGCTGTCCTCGCCGTCCGTAAACCGCCTCTGCAAAATCGAAGGCCGCTCAGGATCTGTCCGGTTCAGGGTCATACCCGCCCATTATGCCCCCATTTGCCGGCCACACCGCACCGTTCACCAGCCATATCTCATTCCAAATGAAAGACTTCGCCCCTCAGCCCTAGCTCTCGCCTGCTATCCTGGAACTAGCCAACCAGCTGCGAACGAGCGTGAGAGGCTTTCAACGCCTAATGAAAAAAACCCACACAATCCACCCCGCCCGGGGGGTGTTTCGTCATCCCCGCCAGCCGAAAAACTCGAAGCCCTCCTCCTAGAGGGTCTGAACTCGGGTGATCCCATCGAGATCACTCCGAAGTATTGGGAAGCCAAGCGCCGCCGCTTGCTACAGCGAATCATTCAATAGATTCAACAACTACCGGCTTTGTTTCCTCACTTCCCAAACGCCACCGCCGCGGCGCCTACGATCATGGCGAATGCCACCCCCACTCTCCAAGTAGGCACTTCACCTAGGTAAAAATAAGCAAACACCAGAAACACCGCAATCGTAATCACCTCCTGCAGCACCTTCAACTGCGACCCCGACATCGTCGAATGCCCCCATCGATTCGCCGGCACCATCAGGCAGTACTCAAAGAAAGCGATCCCCCAACTCGCCAAAATCGCCACCCACAGCGGTGCCGCCTTAAACTTCAAATGCCCATACCAGGCAAACGTCATAAACGTATTCGAGGCGATCAGCAGCAAAATGGTCGGCATACTCCTCCATTCTGTAGGACGGGCCCCCGGCCCGTCGTCAAATTCCTCAGAAGAAAAACACAATTCGCTCCGTCTTACCGGGCGTTATACTAAAGAGGAAAGCGGAGAGTTCGTATGAAGCCCCCTAAATTCGGTATTTCGATTATCTGGTCTTGGCACGAGTACGTCGGATATTTTTTCATTCATCACCCGTACGGTAGGTTCGCTCTGCTGATTCTGATCATCGGCGCCACCCTCGGCTGGCTCGCCGTCGGCGGCGTCAACGAGACCAAAACCTACTACAAAACCATCGAAGAGATGTCCGCCATGGGCAACGAAGCTCAGGTCAAGCGCCTCCGCGTCGGTGGCGACGTCGAAGTCATCGAACGCAACGGTCAGCAGGTCAAATTCCGCATGATCCAAAAAGAAAATGGCAAGAATCTCAGCCTCAACGTCGTCTATAACGGTAAGGATCCTCTGCCCGACACTTTCCGCGTCGGCGCCCAATGTCTTGCCGACGGAAAAATGGGTGCCAACGGTGTCTTTCAAGCCAGCCGGATCCAGGCCAAGTGTGCGTCGAAGTATGAAGCGAAGCCAGGCGTCAAGCCCGGCAACACCAACAGCTACGCCAAGCCAGCCACCACTTAGAATAAGGAACTTACATCAGCCATGGAAAATCTCGGCGGGCTCTGCCTCATCCTTGCCTTCTGCTTAGGCGTCTACTCGATTCTCGCGTCCGTCATCGGCTCCTGGAAACAGAAACCCTTCCTGCTCGTCAGCGCCCAACGCGCTGTCTATAGCGTCTGGGTCCTGGTCACCACCGCCTCCGGCCTCCTCATCTACGCCCTGATGACCGACGACTTCCGCCTTCAATACGTCTGGGGCCACTCCAACAAAGCCATGGCCACCGTCTACAAATTCACCGCCTGGTGGGGCGGTCAGGAAGGCTCGTTGCTCTTCTGGAGTTTCATCCTCTCCACTTACACGGCCGTCGTCGTATTCACTACCCGTAAAAAGCACGAATATCGCACCATGATGCCCTGGATCACCTCCGTGCTCATGATTACTCTCGTATTTTTTCTGATGTTAGTCGCCTTCGTCGAGCACCCCTTCAAAATCCTCGCCATCGGCCGCGCCGCCACCCCCATGGACGATGGCCGCGGGCTAGATCCGTTGCTCCAATACTGGACGATGGTCATCCACCCGCCCTTCCTCTATCTCGGTTACGTCGGCTTCGTTGTCCCCTTCGCCTTCGCCATGGGTTCCCTGATCACCAAGCAGCCGGGCGACGGCTGGATCCACACCACTCGCCGCTGGGCGCTAGTAACTTGGGCCTTCCAATCCACCGGCATCTTACTCGGCGCTGGCTGGGCTTACGCCGTCCTCGGTTGGGGCGGTTACTGGGGCTGGGACCCTGTTGAAAACGCTTCCCTCCTCCCCTGGATCACTTCCACCTCCTTCCTGCACTCCGTCATGATGCAAGAAAAAAAGGGCATGATGAAGGTCTGGAACATGGTCTTAGTCGCGGCCACCTTCTTCCTGTGCATCTTGGGTACATTCCTCACTCGCTCCGGAATTGTAAGTTCCGTTCACGCCTTTGCGCAGTCCTCTCTAGGTAATTACTTTGTCGTCTTCCTCGCCGTCGGCATCGGAGCCACCACGTGGCTCATCCTAAATCGTCTGCCTTACTTAAAGAGCGAAACGCAGTTAGAGAGTGTGCTCTCGCGCGAGTCCAGCTTCCTCTTCAATAACTTGATTCTTCTCGCCAGTTGCTTCGCCATTCTCTGGGGCACGCTGTTCCCCGTCATCTCCGAAGCCGTCACCGGCGAAAAGATCACCGTCGACGCACCTTACTTCAACCGCGTCAATATCCCCATCGGCCTCTTCTTACTCTTCCTCACCGGCGTCGGCCCGCTCATCGCTTGGCGGCGCAGCTCCGGCGACGCGTTGAAGCGCGCTTTTCTCATGCCCACCATCGGGGCCGTCATCTTCATGTCGGTGTTAGTCGCCCTCGGCATCCATCACGTCTACGCCGTCATCTCCTTCGGCCTCTGCTTCTTCGTCACCGGCACCATCGGCTCCGAATTCTGGAAGGGTTCGCGCTCCATCGCCGCTAAGGATAATGTCAACTTACTCCGCGGTGCCATCGAACTTACTCATCGCAACACCCGCCGTTACGGCGGTTACATCGTCCACATGGGCATCGTCGTCATGTTCATCGGCTTCACCGGCTCGGCTTTCAATCTTGATCGCACGGTAGAAGTGGCCCCCGGCTCCACGTTTAAACTCGGCCGCTACGACCTCAAGGTCGCCGAAATGAAGGGTGGCGAAAACGAAAACTACGTCTGGAACCACGCCCTCGTTGAAGTCCGCTCCGGCGGCGAGTTGATCGGCACGATGACTCCGGAAATGCGTAAGTACGCCGTCAGCGGCTCGCAGACTTCCAACGTCGCCATCCGCCGTCGCTTAAACGAAGACCTGTACCTCAACTTCGCCGGCCTCACCGCCGACTCCAAAGTCATCTTACAAAGTTACGTCTTCCCCCTCGTCTCCTGGATCTGGGTAGGTTATTGGGTGTTACTCATCGGCACGCTGATCTGCCTCATCCCGAGTAAGATCAAACTGCAATACGCAAAAATGGAGGTAGTAGGCATTGCGCGTCAACCTCAACCAGTGGAAAACTAGTTTCGCCATCCTCTTTGTGGCCTCGCTCTGCATAGCCCAGAGCCCCACTCAGTTCCTCACCACCGACGTCCGCCGCGCCGGTGAAAAACTGGCCTGCCTGTGCGGAGCCTGTAAGAACACCGTCGGCACCTGCCAAATGCTCGGCTGCCACTATGCCGCGCCCGCTCGCGAAAAGATCGCCGAATTACAAAAAGCCGGTATGAACGACAACCAAGCCGCCGCCTTCTTCGTCAAACGCGAAGGGCTCAAGGCCTTGGCCGTTCCGCCCGACGAAGGCTTCAACCGCATGAGCTGGCTGATGCCCCCCATCGCCATCGCGATGGGCCTCATGGGCATCGCCTGGTGGATCAAACGCTCCCGCCGCCCGGTCCTCTTGGCCGAATTGCCAGCCGGACCCGCCGGCTCCGCCGACCGCCTCCGCGCCGAGCTCGACCAGGAAATGGCTAAGTTCGAATAAAATGATCGTCGTTATCCTCTCGATCCTCCTCGTCGCCGGAGTGATCACTTACACCATGGGCGTCCGCGAACGCGACTTACCCGCGCCCGCCCCCCCCAATCCCTTTCGTCATCTTGAGGAAATCAAAACTCGTATTTACGAAAATCTGCGCGACTTACAATTCGAGTTCCGCCTCGGTAAGCTCTCTGACGCCGACTATCAAAGTTCTAAGCTCTCCGTCCAAAAAGAACTCGGCCACGTGCTGGGTGAAATTGACGTCGTCAAGCAACGCCTCATCGCCGAAGGCAACCTCGTGTCCAACACCGCGCCCGCTTCCCGTAAGAAGCCCTCCACTTACGTCTGCCCCCACTGCCAAGCCCGCTTCAAAGAAGCCCTCAAATTCTGCGGCGAATGCGGAAAGGCGATGTCATGAATTTAGCCTTGTTACTCGCCCTGCTCGCCATCGACGGCACCGTCGTCAATAAGTCCACCGGCCAACCCGTATCCGGCACCGCCGTTAGTCTCGTCAAAGCCAGCGCCCAAGGCATGAAGCCCGCCGGTAACGCCACCACCGATGCCACTGGTAAGTTCAATATCGAAGGCACGGCGGAAGGTATCGCCATGCTACAAGTCACCTTCGAGGGAGTCAATTACAACAAGTTACTCGAGCCCGGCAAGCCGCCCTCTGGCGTCGAGATCGCCGTCTTCTCCACCAGTAAGAAGCTGGCCCTGGCCAAAGCTACCCAGCACATGATCCTCATCGAGCCGGTGCCCGGTGAACTCCGCGTCCGCGAAACCATCATCTACGAAAACCCCACCCAGAACACGCTCGCCGATCCCGGCAACGGCTCCATCCGTTTCTTCCTGCCGCCCATGGCCGGCGGCAAGGCCAAAATCGACGCCTCCAGCGGCGCACGTGGCATGCCCCTCAAGCGCGTCGCCAAGCCTACCGGCGAAGCCAACATCTACACCGTCGATTTCCCGCTCAAACCCGGCGAAACTCGCTTCGACATCACCTGGACCGCCCCCTTCGCCGCCCCCGGCGAACTCAATACCCGCATTCTGCATCAAGGCCAAGTCCGCGTCATCGCCCCCCGCGGCGTCACCGTCAAAGCCGACGAACTCACCTTCCTCACCACCGAGCCCCGCACCATGGCCACCGTCTTCACCGCCAAAAACGGCCCCCTCAAACTGTCTATCGAAGGTGCCGGTACCCTCGCCAACACCGCCCCGCCCAGCGAAGAAGAAGAGCAAGGCCCCCCCATCGACACCATCTATCCCAAACTCTACGACCGCATTTATTGGGTCGTCGCTCTCATCGTCGCCATCTTCGGCGTCGCCTTCTACCTGCTCTACCGTCAAGTCCCCACCAAGCTCAAGGCCACCAAATGACTGCGCTTCGCGCGCAAGCCCTCTGGAA
>JAYVRS010000925.1:0-3683 GCA_043776185.1 Bryobacteraceae bacterium
CCCGCGCGGCACGGCTCATCCAGATGGCCCTGCGATTCACGTTTTGACCTTAGACACCACACCCAAGGAACGAATCCACGATGACCTTGATTAGCCGTTTTGCCACACTCTCCATTGGCCTGATCCTCGCCTTGGGGAGTCGCCCCGCCTGCGGGCAGTTGACCACCGGGACGCTCTCCGGCAGCTTGCGTGACGGCCAATCCGCCGCGATCGCCGGCGCTACGGCCAGCTTGGTCAGCGAAGAAAAGGGCACCCGGCTGCCGAGTGTCACTTCCGCGGTCTTGGGCGACCTCGTTATCCCGAACATCCCGCCCGGAGTTTATACCCTGGAACTCAGTTTGAAGGGCTTCAAGACCCTCAAGCGCACGGGCATCGCGGTGAGTGCCGGCGACCAGATCGGCCTCGGCGTGCTGACCCTGGAGGTGGGCGCTGTGACGGAAAGCGTCACGGTAACCACCGATTCGGCCCAGTTACAAACCCAGAGCGCCGAACGGTCATTCACCATTACGCCTTCGTCCGTGCAGAACCTGCCGATCAGTAACCGGAGCTTCACGGCCCTGGCTTCCCTGGCGCCCGGCGTCAGCGGCACCAGCCGCATCGGCGACCGCGCCTCCACTGGCGGCAGCAACAATAACATTATGATGGACGGCGTTTCCACGATGGACACCGGCAACAACGGCATCCTGCTGCAGATGAACGTCGAATCGATCGCCGAGGTAAAGATGCTCGTGTCGAACTATCAGGCCGAGTATGGACGATCGAGCGGTCTGCAGATCAGCGCGGTTACCAAGAGCGGCTCCAATCAGTTTCATGGTTCGGCCTACATGGTGATGCGCCGGTCGAAGTGGAATGCCCTCAGCCGGACCGCGATGCTCAACGGCGATCCGAAAGGCAAGATCGACGACAAAGACCTGGGTTATTCGATCGGCGGACCGATCGGGCGGCCCGGGCGGCGGAACAAGCTATTCTTCTTCTACGCCCACGAGTATTCGCCGCGCACCACGGGCGGTTCCATTGTCCGCTACCGTTTCCCCAGCGCGCTCGAGCGCGCCGGCGACTTCTCGCAATCCATCGACAACAACGGCAATCGCTTTCCCTACATCAAGGATCCGCTCCTTTCGGGTGCTTGCTCCGCCGCGAACCAGGCGGGCTGCTTTCAGGATGGGGGCGTCCTCGGGAGAATCCCGGCCAGCCGCCTCTATAAGACGGGCCAACAGATCCTCAATCTATTTCCGCAGCCGAATGTCAGCATCCCGGGCGTGGCTTATAACTACGAGGGCATCCGCCCGGCCCAGTCTCTGATGTCGCAACAGCCAGTGGTTCGCCTCGATTACCAGCCGTGGGACAAGCTGCGCGGCACGTTTAAGGTGAGCGGCTGGCGTCAACAGAACCAGACGATCATCGGAACGATTCCGGGCTTCAACGACTCGAAGCAGTACCACCCCTTTATCACGTTGCTCGCCACCACCGTCAACTACAGCATCAATCCCACCACCTTCATCGAAGGCACTTACGGGCGCTCCCAGAATGAACTCGCCGGGTGTGTAGCTCGCGCAGGGTAGCACCGGGCCCACGTTCTGTGAGGCCGGCCTGCCCACCAGCGAAAAGGCCAACCTCGATAAGGCGGGCCTCGGCGCGCTGCCTTCTCTGTTTCCGGATGCGGGAGTGATCAACAAGGAATATTACGCGTTCCAGGCTTTTGAATCCGTCAAGACACCTATCTGGGACGGTACGCGCCTCCGCGCCGTGCCGAGCTTTGGCTGGGGCGGCCGCATTGGCTTTGCGCCGCCGAACTTTCCGTTTCCCGGCTATGTGAACATCAACCGCAGCCAGGACCTCTCCATCAGCCTGACCAAAGTCTTCTCCCGCCATACGCTGAAGACGGGCTTTTACAACACTCACAGTTACAAGGCGCAGCAGCGCCAGGGCTGGGCCGGCACCATCGGCTTCGGCAACGATGCCAACAACCCGCTCGACTCCGGCTTCGGATTCGCCAATGCCGCGCTCGGGGTCTTCGCCTCTTACAATCAGTTCTCGCGCTATGTGGAAGGCGGTTTTGTTTATGACAACACCGAAGGCTACGTGCAGGATAACTGGAAGGTGTCCAGCCGTTTGACTCTGGACTATGGCGTCCGGCTCGTGCGTCAACAGCCGCAGTATGACAAGCTCGGACAGGCCTCGAACTTCTTTCCCGAGAAGTGGGCCAACGGCCAAGCGCCGCTTCTTTACTTGCCGGGTTGCGTCGGAGCCTCACCCTGTACCGGCACCAACCGTCAGGCGCGCGATCCGCGGACCGGCCAGCTTCTGGGGCCCACCAGTGTGGTCGCCATCGGCACGCTGGTTCCCGGTACAGGCAACCTGACCAACGGACTGGTGCTCTCCGGCAATGGCATCACGAAGACGACCTACGAATGGCCCCTGCTGAAATTCGCGCCGCGCTTCGGTGCCGCTTACGATCTCACCGGACGGCAGACGATCATCTTGCGCGGGGGAGGCGGTCTGTTCTATGACCGGCCGTCCGGAAACTCGATCTTCTCGCAGATCCAGAATCCGCCCACGATTCAGAACCTTACGCTGCGTTACGCTCAGCTGGATTCACTCGGCAGCGGCCTAGCCACCGTGGCGCCGCCGTCTCTGTCGGTCTATCAATACAAGAGCGGGCTTCCCGCTACGTGGCAATGGAATGGGGGCGTGCAGATGATGCTGCCTAAGTCGACCGTGCTCGATTTCGCCTATACCGGCGAACGTGCTTACAACTTGGTGGAGAACGTGGACATCAACGCCGTCGACTTCGGCGCGGCCTTTCAGCCCGCCAATCAGGACGCGACGCAGACCAGCGCACTGCCCGGCTCGGCGGTGCTGCCCACCGATCAGTTGCGCGCTTTTCGCGGCTATAGCGGCATCTCGCAAGCGATCCCGCGCGGCTGGCTCACCGCGCATACCCTGCAACTTTCGCTCAATCGGCGGTTCAGCCGCGGTTTGGCGTTCGGACTTAACGACACCATCTTGCTCGTCCAGCGCGGTAACACGGCGGCCCGGCTACAGCACAACCCCGACGGCACCTTCGGCGTCCGGCCGGACCAAGCCGATGCCGACCGGCTGCTGGGTAACTTCATTCCGAACCGCCACACCTTTAAAGGTAACTTCGTCTGGGAAATCCCCGGCGTTAAATCCGGTTCGCGCCTGCTCAAGTTAGTCACTAATGACTGGCGCTTCTCCGGCGTTTGGTCCGCGACCACCGCTGGCGCTTACACCGTGGGTGTCTCTTACCAAGGGGGCGGCGGCAATCAGAACATCACGGGCTCCCCAAATTACGGAGGACGAATCCGTATCCTCGGCAACCCCGGCTCGGGCTGCGGCACCGACGTCTACCGGCAGTTCAGCGCCGCAGCCTTTACGGGCCCAGCGGTGGGGAGCGTTGGACTGGAGTCCGGTGCGGACTATCTACGCGGCTGCTTCTTCCAAAGCACTGACCTCGCCGTCGCGCGCGAGATTCGTCTGGGTGAATCCCGGCGGTTGCAGTTCCGCCTCGACATCTTCAACGCGCCAAATGAGGCGCGGATCACCGGACGAAATACGACGCTGAACCTGGTGAGTCCGTTGGACCAGACGGTTACCAACCTGCCGTTCGACGCCAGTGGTGCCTTGATTCCCTCGCGGTCGCAGCCGAAGAACGCCGGCCT
>JAYVRS010000926.1:0-3682 GCA_043776185.1 Bryobacteraceae bacterium
ATCGTCCCCGCCGCGCAAGCCGCCCCCAACAACCTCCCGCCCGATTTCTTTAACAAGAACTCGGTCCGCGGCGTGGTTCTGGCGCTCGATACCCCCGGCCTTACCGCCTTCCAGGTGAGCGGCAACGAAGGCGAAGCGCCCATCCGCTTCGACAACCTGCTACCCGGCAACTCGAACCTTTTCCCGACTTACAGCGCGCAAAGGCTCTTCACCAGCGTGGGCGCCAACGACTACAACGTCGACTTCTACGTCCCCGGCACCGCCACGCGCGGCAGAGTGAAAGGCTTCGGCATCGTCTTCGCCAATGTCGCCCTGCCTTTCACCACCGCCATTGAGCTCTATAACAACGACGGACTGCTGCTGGGCCGCTTCTTTGCCCCGGTGGCCGCCAAAGGCCTATCGTTCATTGGCGTCGCGTTCCCAAACAAGATGATCACCCGGGTCCGCGTTGTCCCCGGCAACGCCGCTATTGGCACGGCCGACGACCCCGCCAATAACCGTAATGTCGTAGTTGCGGATGACTTCATCTACGGCGAGCCTACCAGCGACTGCGCTGTCAACTAGTGGCTTTGACGGAAGCTATCTTTCGCTTGCGTTGCATCCCACATCCCACAGCTTACCGCCGGGGGCGGGGATCCCACAGCTGACGCTGTGGGCTAGTAGGGGGTCCCCCTTACGGTCGGGGTTCTGTTGGAGGCGCTCCCTCCGGTTGCGGCGGGAGTTGCGATTCATTTGCGTAGGGGGGCTGGTGTTTTTGGGGGGGACGAAACGAAGCCGGGAGGGGTTGATTCGATTGGAGTTGGGGGTCGTTTTTTTGGGGTTGGAGGGTTAGGGAGAGCCCGGCGTAGGGGTTTTGCTGGAGAGCCTGGTCGGCGGAGTAGCCTTGGGACTCGAGTTGGCGGATGGTTTGCTTGAGTAACATCTCTTGAAGGCCGACTTCGACTTGCTGGGAGCGGAGGATGCGCCAGGCGTGGGTGGCGAGTTGGTGGGTGAGGAATTTCTGGTAGGTGTTGCGGGGAGCGAAGTCGGCTTCGAAGCCGTCTTTGAGGGCTTGGAAGTCGGCGGCGTCCTCGAAGGGCAGGAGGGGGAGCTTGGCGGTGAGGCCGTGTTTGTAGGCGTTGAGCCGGGATTTGGCTTTGCCGGAGGCGGTGCGGGGTCCGGTGGATTTTGCGCGTTCTGTTGGCAGGCGGCATGTTGTGCTTCGGAGATGGGGCGGGGCATGTGGGTAGGGTGACATGGGGATATTCAGTCAGGCGCGAATGGGGGGATAGCCGTGTTTCGTAAGGCATTGGTTTGATTTGAAGTTTGGTACGAATTTATTTTTGGAATCGTCGTGACTGGCGCAGATGGGGGAGGTGGGTTCGGCGAATGTATAATGTGATGGCTGAGCGATTTGGCGAAAGGATCTGAGGATGATTACGGAGACGCACAGGTATACGATTGAGCCGGACATCACGGTGGTGCAGATCAAGGGGCGCCTGCATTTGGGCAACCTGCTGCAGGCGGTGGAGGATTCGCTGAAGAAGCTGATCCGGGACGGCGGGCGGAAGCTGGTGATTGATCTGGAGGGCCTGGATTACATCGACAGCGCGGGCATTGGGATGCTGATCTCCTGTTATGGGGATATGAACGCGGCGGGCGGGGAGTATCGGGTGGCCGGGGCGCAGGGCCGGGTGGCGAAGACTTTTGGTTTGGCGAAGGTGGAGCGGTTGTTGTCGTTTGACGCGGATGTGGCGGCGGCTTGTGCGGCGTTTGGGAAGGGTTAGTAGTTTGGCGGAGCTGAAGCTCCTGGCGGACTGAAGTCCGCATCAAGAACTTCAAGAAAGTTTGGCGGAGCTGAAGCTCCGGGCGGACTGAAGTCCGCCCCACTGGGGTGGGGGTTGGGGTTAGCGGAAGTTTTCGACTAGCATGAGGTCGCTGATTTGCTGGTCGGTGCGGACGAAGACTACCCAGCGGCCGTCGGAGGTGACGCCGAAGTTGGAGTTGCCGCGCGCTGTCTCGGGGGGGAGCTTGAGGACGACGATATCCTGGCCGGTGGCCAAGTCGAAGCGGTGTAGGCCGTCGGGTGGCTCTGATCGACCGGCCGTCCAGAAGATACTGTTCGCCGTGAGGTGCCACATGGCGCCAGTGGGCGTGTCCAGCACCTTCTGTTCTTCGCCGCCGCTGGCCGACATCTTGAAGGTGCCCGGAAGATCGAACTTCTGATAATAGAGAGTCTGGCCATCGGGTGATTCGCCGCTGCGCCACCCGCTGCCATGAGTGAGTTGCACCTCGGGGGACGAACCGTTGGCCCCCATCTTCCAGACTTCGTTGCGTCCTGTGCGGTTGGAGGCGAAGTAGATCCATCGGCCATCGCGAGACCAGTAAGCGGAGGCATCGTTGCCAGGGCTGGTGGTGAGCCGCTTGGGGCTGCCTCCCTGCGCATCGATCACGTAGACGTCGACGTTGCCGCCGGGCCGCTTGGCGAAGGCGATGCGCCGCCCGTCGGGCGACCAACGGGGAGCCGTGGGCCGCTCGCCCTGGGTGGTGAGTTGCACGGGATTCGATCCATCGGTGCCGGCAATCCACACTTCCCTTTGTCCGGAGCGGTCCGAAGTGAACGCGATCTTGGAGCCATCGGGGGAATAGTCAGGTTGAGACTCACTGCGGGTGGAGGCGATGGTCCGCTCCGGGGGCAGCGCGGGGTGTTGGAGGTCCGCTCGCCAAAGATTGTTATCGGAATAGGAGAGCTGAAGCGCTAAGCGGGAGCCCTGCCGGGCGATGGAGGGGGAGTAAATGTCGGAACCGAGACTGGTGATCGGCGCCGGCGTGGCGGAGCCGGTGAGAGAGGCGCGGTAGAGAAGGCCTGTGCCGGTGGAGATAACCAACTCTTTGCTGTCGGCCGTCCAATCACCGCCGGGGCGATAGTCCAAGTGGGTATTGGTGATACGGGTGGGTGCCACCGACGAAGCGACGCCCCAGGGAAGCCGAAACCAGTCGCCGGCACCGATATTTTCCTGGCGCAGGAACGCGAGCCACTGGCCGTCGGGGGAGACCAGGGGCCATGAGTCCCCGATGGACTGGGGGTCGGGCACGGTGAGCATCTTTTTCTCACCGGATTCCACCGATACCATGGCGATGGCCGGAGGCTTTACGGACGTATCGACGATGACAATCGACTTGCCATCCGGCGCCCAACTGGCGGTGGGACGGGAGAAGTGACTGGGTGCGTCCGGGATGTCGGCGACTTTGCGTTCGGGACCGCCTAAGGCGGGGATGACGTAGTAGGCACCGTTGGCGGTGCCGCGCTCATACCGCACGAACGCAAGAAAACGTCCATCGGGCGACCAGGCGGGGGCGAAGTCGCCATTGGGATTCTGCGTGAGGCGTACAGGCGTTCCGGCATCCACCAGCTTGACGTAGATGTCGAAGTTGTCTTCCTTTTCACCGTTCCAGGAGAAGGCGACCTGCTTGCCATCGGGAGAGAGGGCGGGAGTCTGTTCCGAGCCCGGGTAGCTGGTGAGAATGGAGACTTTGGGCGGCGCCGTAATCTCCGGAGGTTTCCGGTTGAAGAAGTACGCGCCAGCCAGGACGGCCGCTACGGCGCCAGCTAGGGCGGGCAGCAGCCAGGGATTTCTTTTCGCCGTGACGGGGGCGGTCTCTCCCGATTCGGACTCTTCGCGGACTTCTTCGAGGGCGAGCT
>JAYVRS010000927.1:0-3678 GCA_043776185.1 Bryobacteraceae bacterium
AACTAGGAGACCTTCCGGGCGCCCGTACGGCTTACTTGGCTGCCAGGGCCGCCGGTGGCCCCGCCGAGGCAGACCCGGCCATCGCGCTACTGGACATGGAAGCGGGTGCCTTCGAGCCCGCGCGCCAGCGATTGCTGGAACTTTTGAAAACGCATGACACGGTGACGGCACGGACGTTGCTCGCCCAGTTGGAGTCGCGCCCCGGTGCTCCGTCGCCCGAAACCGCTATTCCCCACTATTTGCAGGTTCTCAAGCTGGAACCCTCCAATGGGATAGCCCTGAATAATCTGGCCAACCTGATGGACCGTTTGAATAAACTGGAGGATGCTGCTGGTTGGGGCCAGAAGGCCGTGGCAGCCGCTCCGGCGAGTCCGGCGGCAGCCGACACGCTTGGTTGGATCTATTACCGGATGGGCAAGCACGATGCAGCCGTTTCCTACCTTCAGAATTCCCTCAAACTGATGGACCGGCCTCTAGCCCATTACCACCTCGCCGCCGCTCTCGCAAAGGCCGGCAACGCCAGGGAGGCTCGCGAGCAGTTCGATATCGCTCTCCGCCAGGACCCCAACTCGCCGCTAAAGGCTATAGTGGGTCCCGTTGTTGAGTCTGGCCACCGCTAGGTTCGGCGTTCCACATATTACTCCGGCGGTCTAGTCTTCTCCTCATGGCCAGCATTCTAGTCCACGGCGCCAGCCGTGGGGCACGAACCGATTATCAATTCGGACCAAGGCGGTCGTCGCACAATATGCTGTCCGCGTGACGTACTCTGACCGTGTAGAAGCTATCTTCGCGACGGCATAGCGAAATCGCCATCGAGCCGCGACCGGAGGGAGCGGGCCACGTCCAACATCGCTGATATAGGGATTAAATGGCCCAATCCTGCGTGCCCCACTGACGCCGTGGGCTAGTGAGACAAGCGATCAAACAGATAGGAAAAGATATAAATCGCGGAACTAAATCCAAAACACCTCGTGTCTAGATCTCCGCCGACCCCAAGCGAAGGGCCTTTTGCTGGGACTACCATTACCCTGCCTGCCGGCGAATCCGTCTCACCGGGTTCTTGCGCTGCGGAGATCGAAAATAAATATTCACTAAGGGCTAAGTCATACTAAGGATTTAGGATAACCTCACAGAATTCCAGGCTCTGCCACAGACTCCGATAAACTATCTCGCCAATCCTAACTCGTCACCGTCTTGATGCAAGCGCAAGTGTCTTACGAGTAATCACCACTATTTTGGGTCGGTACCAACAATTTTGTAGTAGTACTCCCCCTGTTTGTGCCATTACGATTCCCCCATTTACTTCCTTGACAGACAAATGTTAACGATGGTACGGTCCGGGTACTTTGGGTAGTACACCCGAAATTAATAGGAGGACTAATGCGTTTATTGCTAATTTCTACACTCTCGGTCTCAAGCCTGCTAGCCCAGTCCCTTGCGCCATCGTGCCCCACATTCGGATTGCTGGCCCCGGCAACATTCGGCGGTACGCTCATCCCCAATACTTCGGTCTGCCAGACCACCTTTACGGACACTGGCGGCGCGGTCATCAAGATAGGCCTTACTGCCACTCCACGCCCGCCCGGCACGACTGTAACGGACGATGGCGCAGGCTCCTATCGCGCTGAAGCGGGTTTGGGTCCGGCACCTTTAGGTCTTTGGAACTTCAGCTTTTATGCCAATATTGCCAATAACACTTTGGGACACACTTACTTGTTTGATTTGGCCTATGATACGGATCCGAGCAACACGAACGCCGTCGGGACGCTGGGCCATCTGCAAAGCCTCCTTGGTGGAAACGCAACACTCCAAAACTCTTTCAATCTCGGTTTTGGCTTCCTAAATGGCGGGGTAAACGCGGGAGTGACATTGCCAGTTCCCAATCTGGGATATGACGCTAACGCGATCGGGCTTTACACATTCTCTCTGCAACTTACCAACATTGCCAATCCTTCGGCCACGGGCGGGGTTAGTATCCAGGTTCAAGCCGATACTCCGGAGCCTAGCACCTACGCGCTAGTGGGCTTAGGGCTCGCGGCTGTCGTGGCGCGCAGCAGACGACGCGCAGTCAACTAGTCACGACTTCGACTCCGTCACGTATGTATTTGCTTGGCCTTCTACCCCACGGCGTCAGCCGTGGGGTACGCGGACCATGTGCCCCACGGCTGACGCCGTGGGCTAGGAGACCGAGTCCATTGGCCGGGAACAGATGAAGCGGTCGGGGCAATAGTTCCAGGGCGGCTTGGAAAATATCTTCGATAAGATCAGATGGTGCGGCCACGGCAAAAGTCACTGTTCGTGCCCAGCAACAAATGCCGTATATAGGCCGCCGGCGAACACTGCATGGGCCTCTCTCCTAACTTTCCCTCCGGAGCTTTACCATAGGAGCAATGCGACTCTGCTGTTCGCTCATCCTCGCGTTCCATGCGCTCGCCCAAAGCCCTCCCTCCGCTGGCGTCATTGAGGGCATCGTCCTCGACTCTGCCACTGGCGAACCGATCCGCAAAGCGAGCGTTACGCTGGTGGCGATTCCTATTGTGATGGGCATTCGCACCGGCGGCGGCATGATGGGCGGTGACCTTTACGACCCCGCGATGATGCCTGCCAATCGACTCGCCAACGCTCCTCCGGCGCCGCTGACCACCGATGCCGATGGCCGATTCCGCGCGGTGCTCAGGCCCGGCCGCTATAGTATTCGCGCCGACCGCAGCGGTTATCTGGCCACTCCCGCCGGAGTTACGACGCTTTCCCTCATCCCGAGCGAGACCTTGAAGGGCGTAACCCTCAAGCTCACCAAGCAAGCCATCATCACGGGTCGCGTGGTGGATGCGGAGGGGGAGCCGATGGCCGGAGTCCGCGTTCAATGTTTGCGATGGACGACGACGGGCCAGAGTGGCCAACGAACGCTGACGCCGCAAAGCAGCGCGGGCACGAACGACAAGGGCGAGTACCGCATCTTTGGCCTTACTCCCGGCGAGTACCTCGTCTCGGCCGACGCAAGTTCCGGCCGGCCGGAGGCGAGCACCGTCTATGCGACGCTGTTCGCCCCGGGTGTCACCGACTTGGCGAAGGCCCAAGCCGTGGTGCTCGCGCCAGGCGCGGTCAGCGAAGGCATCGATTTCCGCATGCGACGGATGCCAGTGGTGGATGTAAGCGGCAATGTTAAAGGCGGCAGTGTGGCCGGTAGTATGGTCTCGCTGCTGCCGCGCAATCCGGCTTTGTATATGTCCATGTCCCGGCAGTATGCCGCGCCGGTGAATCCGGATGGCAGCTTCACACTACACAGCGTTCCGCCGGGAGCTTATGTTCTCCATGCCGCTGGCGTGTCGAGCGAGAATCAGCAGCGGTCTTCCGGACACCTCGATTTGGACGTCACTGGCCGCGACGTCATCGGACTCACCGTCGCCCTCCAGCCCGCCATCGCGCTTACGGGTCGAATCCGCTCTGACGGCCTTCTGCCGCTGGACTCGCTCGGCCTCTGGTTTCAACCCGAGGCTGGTGGTTTCGCGGGCGGTGCCAGCACCCGCGTGGATTCGCAAGGCCGCTTTACGGTCGCCGTGCTCGATCCCTTGCGCTACCGAATTCAAGCCGGCGGCCTGCCGAAAGGCTACTACGTGAAGTCGATCCAGTTGGCCGGCGTCGAAGCGAGCGAAGGCAACAGCGTGCTCGACCTTACCG
>JAYVRS010000928.1:0-3678 GCA_043776185.1 Bryobacteraceae bacterium
TGGGCCGCAGCGCCGCAGGCCGGGCGATATTCGGCGGCTGGCAAATGACGGGCATTTTGACATTGCAGACTGGCATGCCGGTGACCCCGGTGTTGTCGAATAATCCCGCGAATGTTAGCGGCACCGGTCCGCTTCGCCCGAACCGGCTGGCGGATGGGAATCTGCCGGCCGACCAGAGATCGATTCAGCGGTGGTTCGATCCTTCGGCGTTCGCCGTGCCGGTACCGTTCACCTTCGGCGACTCCGGAAGGCACATTATCCGAGCTCCTGGATTGAAGACGTTGGACGCGTCTTTGAATCGAAACTTTCGGCTGGGTGAGGTGCAGCGACTGGAGTTCAGGGCAGAGATGTACAACCTGACGAATACCGCGCAATTTGGACGGCCGATTTTGCAGGTGAACCTGCCCATCGCGGGGACAATCGCGTCCACGCTGATACCAAACCGGCAAATGCAGTTGGGTCTGAGGCTCGTGTTTTAGTGGCAACAGATCGAGAGCGAAGGCCATGCTGATCAAGCGACGCAGTCTTATCAAGGTTCTCGGATGCGGTGCCGCCGGCTCGCAATTTTCCGAAGCGGCGCCCGCGCGTCCCAGGAACTTCGTCGTGATTCTGTGCGACGACCTTGGTTACGGCGACCTTGGATCGTATGGGGGACCTATACGCACGCCGGAACTTGACCGAATGGCGCGGGAGGGCTCACGATTCACGAACGCGATCTCCGCAAATCCGGTCTGCTCACCGTCCCGCGCGGCTTTGTTGACCGGGCGATATCCGGCGCGGGTCGGCATCCCGAAGGTGCTGTTGCCTCCCGACAAAGGCGGACTGGCGAAAGACGAACTCACACTCGCCGAGTTGTTGAAGAAGAAGGGGTACGCGACGCGCTGCATTGGAAAGTGGCATATCGGTCATCAGCCGGACCAGATGCCTCTGCGCCGAGGGTTCGATTCGTATTTCGGGATTCCGTATTCGAACGACTTGAAGCCGACATTAGTGTTCGAGGACGAGAGAGTCGTCGAGGAGGACGCGGACCAAGTGTCGCTGACCCGGCGCTACACCGAACGGGCCGTCGAATTCATCGAGAATAATTCCAGGCGGCCGTTCTTCCTGTACCTTGCTCATACCTTTCCGCACATCCCGCTTCACGCTTCCGCGCCGTTCCTTGGCAAGAGCGAAGCTGGCATCTACGGCGACGTGGTCAACGAGCTGGATTGGAGTACGGGCAGAATTCTTGAGACGCTTCGCAAACAAGGACTGGCGCGAGACACGATGGTGGTTTTCACCAGCGACAACGGACCTTGGTATCAGGGAAGTCCGGGCGTTACACGCGGGCGAAAGGGCGCGACATGGGAAGGCGGCGTGCGTGTTCCTTTTCTGGCGTGGCAGCCCGGATCGATTCCCGCCGGGAGGACTTCTAAGGCGCTTGTTTCGTTGATGGACCTGTTTCCCACAGCCGCGGCAAGTGCCGGACTGGAGCCGCCAAAGCCCACCGACGGCGTCGATGTATGGCCCGTTCTTTCGGGCCGTCAGGAATCCGTGAAGCGCGAAGACCTGCTCTACTTCCTGGACACGCACCTGCAGTGTATTCGCAGAAACGAATGGAAGCTCCATCTTTCGCGCTACAACGGTTGGCTGTTTTCGCCGGAAACGTCGGCTCGCTTAAAAAATCTCCCATTGCCGAAACCAGAGTTGTACAATCTCGCGTTCGATCCCGAGGAGAGCTATGACGTCGCGGAACGGCATCCGGAACTGGTGCGGGATCTGATGGCCAAGGCGGAGGCGATGATTGCGGGTTTCCCGCAGGTCTATCGCGATTCGTTCGCGGCGACGCGAAAGATCCCCGTCATGAACACCCCGGCCGGGCAGTATCCGATCGCCCGTCCAACCGAGTAATGGGCGTCCGCTGAGGAGAAGCCATGAGTTCAAGACTGTTACTGTTTGCCGGGCTGGCGATGGCTGCCGCAAGGTTCGTATGGGCGCAGCACGGCGTGATTCGTGAGTACGCGGCGTTGGTGCCGAAGGCGAACGCTACCGCGCTGGCACCGCTCATGGACACGCCGCTGACCGACGTGAGCGTCACGCTGGGCCACGACGGTGCTTACTACATGACCGGTTCCGCAGTGGAAGGTGAGGAGGCCGCTTTCGCGCCGTCGGTGACGCTTTGGCGTAGCGATGAAATGCGGCATTGGTCCGCAATTCGGACTATGGCGTTTGCCGGACCGAGGGTGCGGGCACCAGAAATCCATTACCTGAAGGGGCGCTACTGGCTGACGCTCAGCCGGGAAGGGGGCGGCACCGATCTGCTGCGGTTCGACTCGAATGACCTAGCCCGCGCCGCTTTCCGCCGCGAGCGAATCACCGAGGAAGGGGAAGATGCGTCGCTGTTTCTCGACGACGACGGATCGTGGTTCTGGGTCATGGGCGCGGGCGAAGTCGGGTTGATGCACCCTGATCCGATGCGCGGCCTGGCGGCACCGATGAATCGCGTCGTGGAGCCGATGCGCGGTGAGATCCGGAGCCATGCGATGCGCGGGGCGTTTCTGGCGAAGATTCGCGGCTACTACCACCTCTTCGTCGGCGAGCGGCGGTTGCGGCATCGCGATCTCGGCCGGACCGGCCTGCCCGGTGGAACCGACGATGTGTTTGTCGCCGTGTCGAAGCGCCCCGACAGCGGCTACGGCAAGAGCCGTTACCTCGCCCTGCCTCACGCAGGCCAAACCACGGTGTTTCGCGGCAAGGATGGCGAATGGTGGGCCACTTGGTCTTGCACCGATACCCGAGGCGTCTTCCGGCTGAAGCCGGGCGCATTCCGTCTGGAACTGGTAGATGCCAGCAAAGCCATTTGGCCCATCGGGTTCGACTTTGAGAAGCCCGACGCGCCAGTCAAGTACATGCCGCAGGGTTTTCTGGTGCGCCCGGAGACCGGGCACATCTTCGAGGGCGGAGCGGGGCGGCTGAAGGCGGTTCCCATGGATCCGGTCCCGGGGCAGCGTGCGGCGTTTCCCTGGATCCGCGACACGGCCATCGCGCGCGGCGGCGACGGCTATTACTACATGACCGGCACTGCGGGAAATCTGGACGCAATCCACTTATGGCGTTCGCCCGACCTGAAGCATTTCAGCTATTGGAAACCGGCATATCAACTCGATTCGACCAATCCCGACGCCTGGTACAACCGCGTGCCGGGGCGGCTTTTGTGGGCTCCGGAGATCCACTATCTGAAGGGTAACTACTGGATCCCGTGGTGCGTAAACCAGGAGATGGGCATGGGCCTGTTGAAGAGCAGCACCGGGACGGCCGAAGGGCCTTACGTTTCCGTGAGCACGGCGAATGTGCCTTTCGTGCCGACTTTGATTGACTCCTCGCTCTTTGAGGATGACGACGGATCGATGTACTACGTGTGGCAGGCACGGTCGATTCGGAAGCTGAACAAGGACCTGAACGGCTTCGCGGGCGAACTCATGGAACTCCAGACGATCGAAGGCGAGCAGGTCGGTTACGAGGGCTTGTTTCTGCGGAAGATCGGGAAGTGGTACGTGCTGGTAGCCGCCGAGTGGAACGGCGGCGTGCCCCGGGAGGAAGGCACTTACGACATGATGTACGCCGTGTCAAAGAAATTGACGGGTCCTTATTCACGGCGTAGAGTGGGCGTGCCGCACGCGGGACACAGCACGCTGTTCC
>JAYVRS010000929.1:0-12883 GCA_043776185.1 Bryobacteraceae bacterium
TTGAGCGTCTTGACGCCATTGTGGCTGTATTGGCCGGTTAGGATCGCGCCGCGGCTGGGGGTGCAAATCGAGTTGGTAAACAAGAACCTGCGCAAGTGCCCCGCACTCGAACCTCCTCGAACTTCCTCTCGAACCTCCTCGAACCTCCAATTTCGGTTGGCTGGTGCGTCAAGCCAAGCTTCAAAACCTGCAAAACCGGCTGGACTTTCTCTTGCAGGTCGCAGGCGTCGATACGCCCGACGGCCGGTTGGCGGCGTGTGAATTGGAGCGTGGGCGCTCGAACCGCACGACCTCGCTCTGACGAAGTTGGAACGCAGCAATGATCGCGACATCCGGGACATCATGTACTTGGCACAGGCGGGCCTGATCTACACGAGAAACCCAATATCATGATTATCTTTCTCGATGACTCGGGATGGGCCGATTTTCGGGCCTTTTGGAAAGCCGCCTTACCCTACAACGAGCGTGGAACGTTTGGCGAAGCAAGGTTGTGCCGTCTATAACTTCTACGTGCCGCAGGCTATCTGCTCCGCGTCGCGGTCGGCCTTGCTGACCGGCTGTTACACGGGAGCACAAAAATGTTTGGCGCGCACGGGCCCGGGCCCGGGGCGTCGACCCCAGCTTTCGCACGATGGGCCAAGTGATGCGGGCGGCGGGATATAAGACCGGCCGTTTGGCCACTGATCACGGCTACCCGCTTTGACGGTGTCATGACCGGCGACGGCCGTTGGGCGTTACACGTGCCCCATCCATACCGGCAATTAGTGAAGTCCGGTAATGACGGCGCAGCGGGCGTCTACCGGCAGACCGAGATCGGGCTGAGTCTGTACAATATGGAGCGGGACCCTGATGAAACGACGAACGTGCTGGAACAGAATCCGGAGGTCGCGACGCGCTTCCAAGCTTATGCTGCTGAACAGCAGCGAGCGTTCTATCCGTTGGCTAAGTGAGCGCCGCGCGGGCCCGATTCACCGCGCGTAGGATGGAGGGCGGTACGGCGTAGCGGGCGGATTCGTTAAAAGCGCACCATGTTACTCCCCGCGTCTCGCTGGTGACGGCGACGGTGGCGTTGTCCGCGAGGAAAGCAAACTTCAGGTCGTGGTGCAGATGGTAGGGTTCGGCTAACTTAGCGGGAATTCCATGCACATCGATTCCGGCCAGGAAGGGGACGCCGGGTAACACCATCAGCTCAGTCTCTTCCAGCACCTCGCGGGCGGCGGCGGCGCGTGGTGACTCATCCTCCGGCTCGACATGCCCGCCGGGGGCGAGCCAACGGTCCAGCCGGCGATGGTGGATCAGGAGGAAGCTTTCGCGGCGGGGATGAATTACGATGCCCGTGCAAGTAAGGTGCCCGGGGTTGAATTGATGGCGAGAAAGGGGATCGGGCGTTTGCAGGAGTAACCCCAAGGTAAGTTCACGGGACTTATCCTCCTCGCCTAGTGGGAAATTCTGGACTAACTCAAGGGCGGCTTGAATAAGAAAAGGCATGCGTGCGGCTCCTACTTAGGATAGCGTGAGCCGCACGCGGAGAGAAGCTACTCCTGCCGCTTTTCGTCGATTCGCTTCCGCAACAGCTGCATGGGTGCGGGGGCTTCCTCTACGGTAACGTCGGCGGGTACGCTGAACAAAGTGGGGGGCGGCTCGCCGAGGCGAACGTTGGTCAAGCGCAGGGTGGTTTCGCCCATGCGGGGATCGGAGTGCCGCGTCATGACAAAGGTTTTCAATTGATCGGAGTACCACTTCTCCACTACCAAATTCAGATCACGCTCGTTGCCCTCTTCGCCGGCCGGAATGGTTACGATGCTGCGCGTACCTTTGGCCTCGACGCCTTCGATGTTGCGGACGCCAAGGTCCTCCAATTTGGCGTCTTTGCCAGCCGTTCCGGCGGTCCTTATGGACGAGGTGGATGTGGCGAAGGTGAATTCGGACGGCCCTTCGGGGCCACTCACTCCTCGCTCGATAGTTCGGGTCACCATGACTTGGCCCGGCGCGGCGGCGGCCGCGAACACTGTACCAGCGGCGCCCGTCGCGCCCGGGGGAGCAGCGGGCAACGCGATGTTAAACATTCCTTCGCCCCGGGGCATCTTGGTCGCGGTCTTGTTCATGAGGTCGAGCGAATAGTGCAGCTTGGCAACCGGATCGTCAATCGTAATCAACTTATGGCCGCCCCGTTCCACGGCACCCAGCCGGCCGATGGACTGCAATTCAAATTCGCGGCGGGTACGGCCCTCGCCGTCGCGGTATTGCGTCACGGTATTCTTACGCGTGATCCGGTTGCCGTCGGCCAAAGTCTGGACCGTTTCGGTGACTGCTTCAGCCGAGTAGGGTGAGCCTTTCACCACGGCTGAACTGCCCATTTCCGTGGACAAAAACTGTACGGTGCCCGCGGCCCGGTGACGGGCTTCGTCCCTGATCTTGATGACCGTGTGTTGCTCACTGGTGACGCCAGGACGAGCCTGAAATAAGACGACCTGCGCCGATAAGGTGGCGAGCGGCATGGCCGCTAATAGTAACTTCCTCATATGATTTCTCCTGACGAATTTAGACTTACTGACTTACTTCTACCAGACGGATGGCCCGGGCCACGCCATCTTCGCCGATCATGACGTCGGCCAAAACTCTTTCATCCAGACGGTCCACATTTACTGGCCACCCGAGCGCTTGAATCCGAATGCGCGGAATGCGAACCCGCAAGACCTGCAGGTCCTGCGCGGGCGGCATCAGTTCTGTGCCGGGCAGCATGACAAAGATTGCCGCCGGACTGGCCATCTGCCGCTCCGGTGCCGCCGGCCACACGCGGGGGCGACTCAACGGCATGCGCCGGGGGGATAGGGCCAGTTCGCCGGTGAGCTCAGGCTCCGCGCTTGGTGCCAATTTGGCAACTGCGGGTGTCCGGAGGTTGGCGACGGGCGGGGGGGCGACGGGGCGCGAGCGGCCAATCCAAATCCCCAGCACCAGCGCCGCCGCCGCGCCGGTAGCCAGTAGCCACGGCGCTACGGGGATCCGGCGGCGCCGCCGGACCTCGGCCCGCAAGATAGTCTCCACCCTGCCCGGAGTCGAAACCTGGTCCAGAGAATCGCGGTACTCCGCCAGCCACTCGGTTAACCGGAGTTCTTCTTTCATGCTTCCTCCTTGAGCCGATTCTTCAAATGCCCTCGAGCTCGATTCAACCGCGAACGCACCGTGCCCACCGGGCAACCCAGGGTGGCGGCGGCCGCCTCGTAGCTCCACTCTTCGAGGTCACAGAGCACGATCACCTCGCGATAATGTCCGGGCAGCCCCAGAATCGCCTCGCCCAGACGCGCGTTTGCCTCTGAGCGGTGCAGCAGGACCAGCGGATCTTCCAAGCTCGACGCGGGTTCGTCGAAGTCCTCTTCAAGCGCGATGAACTGCTGGCGTAAGGCCTGGCGAGTCACATTGCGGAGAATGCCGTAAAGGTAGGATTCGATTGACCCTTTTGCGGGGTCCAGCCCCCCTGGTTGGCGGATGAGCCGGAGGAAAGTTTCCTGCACCGCCTCCTCAGCTATAGCTGGGGAACCGGTCATCGCGTAGGCGAAGCGGTAAAGTGGCCGCTCTAACCGCCGATAGACTTGGGTGAGGGCCGCTTCGTTGCCGAGTTGCAGCTGTTTGAGCAACGCGGGATCGTCCCAGCAGGTTTGTGGGGCGCGGGCGGCGAGCCGGCCGGCAAATCGGCCACTGTAGCGGGATGTCCAGGTGATTGCAGGCATCGTCTATCTGTTCTTGTTCATTCGCCAGCGGTTAGTTCCATGTTAATCGGGATAATATCCGGGTTGTTGCGGGGAAGCGAGAATGGATGACAGTAGTTCGCCCGGCGAAGACGATAGGAAACCTTAGGAGTGAAGGCCTTAGATGGGGCCAAATGGCACCTTAGTCTATGGATTATTCCAGGGGACTTCGGTTAGGATCAAAGTCGACGGTTGAGTATTTGTAGTTATGAAGTGTCAATTCTGCGGAACACAACTCGGTCTGGTTCGGCGGCTGTTCGACAGTGAGTACTGTTCGAGTGATCACCGCCGGCGGTCGTCTGCCCGGTCGGCGAGGGCTTCGCGAGACCATTTGTCGTATCACGGCGACGAAGATCTCTACCCCATCGACGAAGTGGAGAGCCTGCGGCGCGCGGAAGCGAACGAGAACCAAAACAAGGATGGCCTGCAGAAAATGCAGGCGGGCGTGGCCACGGCCATTTCGGTGGTACTGCTGTTCGTGCTTGCCTACTCCTGGGTGACGGGCCAGGGCGGCAATGCGGTTCCTAGCGGAGGGGATCGTACGCCGCTGGTGGGCGAGATCGCCCGGACCAGTGACCGGGCATCGTCAGGATTGCTCTCTGGTCTGCGGGATCTGATGCCGGCCCGACCGCCCATCCACCTAAAGGAAGACTTCAAGGGAACGATGGACAATTGGCTGGGCGCACCACTGAGCGCCGCCATGGCGCGTTCGCCCAATCTTCGCGAGTTGGGCTGGAATTTCGACAACGGGTTGGTGCGCCCCGGCCGCCTGCGTCTCTGGCAGCCTTCGATTGAGCTATCCGACTACAAGATGGAGTTCGAGGCCACGATCGAAAAGCGCGCGCTCAGCTGGACCTACCGCTCCATCAACCTGGACAATTTCTACGCCAGCAAGATCGTCGTGCGGAAGCCGGGCCCGGTGCCCATTCTCGAAATCGTGCGCTACGCGATGCTCGATGGCAAGGAAAACGGCCGGACACGTCTGCCCTTTCCGATGAACGCCCTCGCCGCGAATGCGAGCCTGTTTCATGTCGAAATGAAGGTGCGCGGAGGGCAGTTCACCACTTTGATGAATGGCCAAGTAATCGACACTTGGACCGACCCGCGCCTCAAGAAGGGCGGAGTCGGCTTCTTTGCCGATGCCGGCGAAGTGGCGGCGATTCATTGGGTGAACGTCGAGGAAGAGCGGGCGGGGTTACTGGGCCACGTCCTGTCGCTGGGCTTCTTCGTCGGACCGGCGGTACAGTTCGGGCCGATCCTGTAGCGGCGGTTGGCCATGGCCATGCTATAACCGGCCATGCTATAACCGGGGGAACCCATGGACCCTGAGATCTTAGTTGTCGCCTTTTGCACGTACCTCGTTTTCCTCTTTTCCACGGTCTGCCACGAGGCGGCCCACGCGCTGGCCGCCAAACTCGGGGGGGACCTCACCGCCTACCATGGCGGCCAAGTGAGCCTTAATCCGGTGCCGCATATCCGTCGTGAGCCCTTCGGACTCGGCCTGTACCCGCTCCTCACGCTGTTTCTCACCGGCGGCACGGGCATCATCGGATTCGCCAGTGCCCCTTATGACCCCTACTGGGCCATGCGCAACCCCCGCAAGGCCGCCTGGATGGCGATGGCGGGTCCGGCGGCGAACTACGTCCTGGCGCTGCTGGCGGCCATCCTGCTGAAGCTCGGCCTCGTCGCGGGAATGTTTCGGCTCGCCGACGAAAAATCCATCGATCGCTATCACCAGATCCTCCAAGCCGCCAATCCCGACTCGCTCCTCGCGCCGATCGCCCTGGCGCTGAGTCTGTTCTTTTACCTGAATCTGATGCTGGGCACCTTCAACCTCATGCCGATCCCGCCGCTGGATGGCTTCAGCATCTTCCTGTTCTTCCTTCCGGAGGCCGGCGTGCAAAAGTTCTTTGAGTTTCGGGCCTCGATCAGCGCCTATTCGTTCTTGGCGATTTTCCTCTTTTCGCGCTACTTCTTTTGGGACTTTTTCTACCCGATTTTCTACTTCTGCGCGCGCCTCGTACTGAAATAGGCACCTTTGGAGTTGACACCGGCCCGCCGATTCACATACTGTCGGTAGCTTGATGTGGCAACAATCTTATACCCCTGTTGCGGACAGCCTCATGGCTTCCGCGCTTTGCGCCTGCTTCCCGATCGCGGTGCTTCTTTATCTGCTAGGAGTGGCGCGTAAGCCGGCCTGGGTGGCCGCCTTGAGCGGGCTGGCCGCCGCCATCGTGGTGGCGCTTTTTGAATACCGGATGCCCGTGGGGCCGATGCTGGGTGCCATTACCTACGGCGCGGCCTTTGGCCTGTTTCCGATCGGCTGGATCGTTTTTTGGGCCATCATTCTTTACCGCATCACCCTCGAAACCGGCAAGTTTGAAATTTTGAAGGACTCGATCGGGTCGCTTACCGAAGACCGCCGGCTGCAAGCCCTGCTGATCGCCTTCGCCTTCGGGGCCTTCATCGAAGGGGCGGCCGGCTTTGGCACCCCCGTGGCGGTGGCCGCCGGCATGCTGGCCGGGCTGGGATTCTCGCCCTTCTACGCGGCCGGGATCTGCCTGCTGGCCAACACGGCTCCGGTGGCTTTCGGGTCGATCGGCATTCCCGTGATTACCCTGGCCGGCATCACCGGGCTGCCGCTCGCTGACCTCTCCGCCTGGGTGGGCCGGATCTGCGCCCCAGTCTCGCTCTTCATCCCCGCCTACCTGATCGCCGTGATGGGTGGCTGGCGCGCGGTAAAGGGCGTCTTGCCCGCCGTGGCCGTGTGCGGCATCGCTTTTGCGGGCGTGCAATTCTACACTTCGAACTTCCTCGGACCCACCCTGGTCGATATCCTCAGTTCGCTTGCCGCGCTTAGCAGTCTTTTGTTACTCTTTCGCGTCTGGAAGCCGACGGATAATTTCGTCTTCGCGGAAACTACGCGCGCCACGAGTAACGTGAAGAAACATCCGCCTGCCCAGGTATTTCTGGCCTGGTCTCCCTACTTACTGCTGGTGGTCTTCGTTTTCCTCTGGGGCGAAGAGACCATCAAAATCGATGGCCACAGCATCAAATATTATCTAAATCAAGTTTCGACGACTCTCCAATGGCCCGGCCTGCATAATTTGGTGGAGCGCATGCCGCCGGTGATGGCGAAGCCGACGCCGTATGCGGCGGTGTTTAACTTTAATTGGCTTTCCGCCGCCGGCACCGCCTGTATGTTAGCCGCTTTTGGCTCTGCGCTGATCTTGGGGATTTCGCTGAAGCAGTTAGGCAATGTCTTTGCTACTACCATCAACCAACTGGCTAAATCGATGCTGACTATCGCCAGTGTCCTGGGCCTCGCCTTTTTGATGAATTACTCGGGGGCTACGGGATCCTTGGGGCTGGCGTTCGCCGCCACGGGCGTGCTCTTTCCCTTTTTCTCGGCGTTACTCGGATGGCTGGGAGTCTTTCTGACGGGCTCCGATACTTCAGCCAATGCACTCTTCGGCAACTTACAAGTAGTTACCGCCACTAAGCTCGGGCTTGACCCGATTCTGATGGCCGCTTCTAACTCGGCCGGCGGCGTGATGGGCAAGATGATCAGCTTACAATCCATTGCCGTGGCAGCGGCGGCTACGGGTATGGCGTCGGCGGACGAAAGCCGTCTCTTCCGCTTTACTCTGCGCCACTCCATCATTCTGGCCACCGTTATTGGTCTGGTGGTGGTGATGTACAACACGTTCCGCTAAAAGTTTAGGTCGGGCCAGGGGGCCCGACCTACTTGGCGACGGGTCGTCAGTCGCTTATATCACGGGGCTGCAGGTATAGGACATCAAACTAGCGCCGGGCGCGGTAAGGGTATCGCCCGGGATGGGTTCGCCCACCGTCAAGACTCCAAACGGCGTAACGTTCTTGGCTCCCAGAGCGGTGGAACTGTAAGGTGACGACTCACCCCATACGACGTTAAACCCGCCGATGGTGCTTTCGCCCCAAACGACATTCTCGCCCCAGACGACGTTCTCGCCCCACACCACATTGGTGCCCCACACGATGTTCGTGCCCCAGACTAAGTTTTCGCCCCACACCACGTTGGTCCCGGCCACGGTATCGAAACGGAGCGTGACCCGCTTGGTGGCCGGATCGTAGACGACGTAGGGCGATAAGGCGCTGCGAGACGTCTTGTCGTTGTTGGTCATCGCGGCGGCGATATCGAGATAACCGGCGCCGATCGTGAAGATGTCATTCTGCGGACTGATGGTTAGACAGGTGACGGGGTCCGTCCAGGCGGAAGGTGCTTTGAGGGACTTGGAAGCCGTCTTCATCAGGCGGCTCTTCACTTGATCCGGCGTCATGCTGCTATCTCGCTGAATCAGCATGGCTGCGGCGGCGGTCACCATGGGCGTCGCCATGCTGGTGCCGCTAAGCAAGAGGTAGTCGTTCGAGGGTTTGGTGGTGCTTCCATTCGTCAGGTAAGTAGAAGTCATCACGCGCGTGGTGGGATAGGTGTTCGCTAAGTAGTTATTGGCGGCCATCACGGAGACGATCAAGTTGCCGGGCGCGACTAAGTCCGGCTTGACGATGCGGTCGATCATCGTCGGGCCCTTTGAGCTATAAGTGGCAATCTCGTCATCGGAACGCGAAGGCGTATCCTGCGTCTTCATCGCACCCACGGTAATCACGTACGGACTATTGCCGGGCGAACTAATCGTGCCGTAGCCGTTGGTGCCAAAGTCGTTGTTTCGGCCGTTGTTGCCGGCCGCCACCACTACCACAATGCCCGCCTTCCAGGCCGCCTTCACGGCGAGACAGAGCGGATCCTTCGTGTAGGATTCGAAGACCTGCCGTCCTAGTGAGAGGTTAATGACGCGGATATTATATTGCCCCTTCAGCTGAATGGCTCGGTTGATACCCGCGATCACGCTGGTGTCGGAGCCCACGCCGGTATTGTCGAGCACCTTGAGGTTGACGAGGTTTACGCGCGGTGTAATGCCGGCGATGGTGGCCGAGTAAGCCGTGCCAGTCGACAGAGCGCCGTTGCCCGCCACGATGCCGGCGACGTGCGTCCCGTGGCCGAAGCCGTCGGTGGCCGTACTGCCGACGAAGGTCTGTGAATAGACCAATCGAGTTCCGCCGTCGCGCAGATCGGTTTGGTCATTGACGCCGCTATCGATGATCGCTACCCCGATGCCGGTGCCCGAGTAGCCGCTGGTGAGCAACTGTTGGGTGTTGGCCGCCTTGCGGCCGGAGTCCAGGCTGTTCTGCACCGGACGGTCCGGCGTCACATATTCGACGTTCGGATCGGCGGCGAGTTCCTCCAGGTTCTCCGCCGTGGCGGCCACGCTCAGCATACCCAGTTCGCTGTGCACCTGCTTCACCGCGCGGCCTAGTGAGCGGACCTTGACGTTGAAGGTTTCACTTTCGGTCTCACGATACTGGACAATCACATTGGCGACTTTCCCCGACCGCGGCATGGCGATTTGCGGAGAAAGCTTTTGCGCCGCAGCAAGGCTCACACAGAGAAACGGAATAATTAGAATCGGCTTCATGCCCACTAACAATGCACGGCGGGGGCCACAGCCAAAACTGAAAGAAATCAACGAGTTAGAATTGGGCATCGGGACAGTTTGTCGGAATAGACGCCAAGGGCGCGGACAACTTGTCCCGCCCTGGACATCATGCCCGACGGGAACAGCGCCGAACCGCCGCTGATTCTGATGGGTTCTAGCTGACGGCGGTTCCGCCCACCACTCTGAAAGCACGCCCGCGGCCAGCATCGGCAAAGAAGGCGGCGACGGGAGTGATTACGCCGCATGGCGATCGGCGCCGGATCATTTCACCTATGCCTTGGCATCAAGTGAAGACGACCAAAGTCAAGACGAAGAGCCTTTGGGAGATGGCCTTAAAGAAACGCGCTGAATAATACCCCTTCGCCCAAAAGCAAAAGCCCCCACTAGTGGTGAGGGCTTTTGCATCGGAGGTAGGATCGGGCTTCTTAGAAGCCTGAGGCGAACGCGGGGTTCAGGTGCCGGAAAAATGCTTGCTCGTGCGACGCACGGAAGCGGTATCCGACTCCAAATACAGTCTCGATGTAACGGTCGCCCGTGTTGCCCAGCTTGCGGCGAAGCCGGCGGATGTGCACGTCCAACGTGCGCGTCCGGATGCCCTTGCCATAGTTCCAGATCTTCTCCAGCAAGTACTCGCGAGGCATCACGCGGCCGGCATTTGCCGCCAGCATCGTGAGTAACTGGTACTCTTTGCGGGTAAGGACCAACTTCTCCCGATCAAGTACCACGGCTTCGTGGTTGGAATCGATGGAGAGGTGTTCGTCCTGGTAGACCTGGGGAACCGTGTTGTCGGTGTGTGTTGTTGTTGTGGTTGTCATCATGAGAGTCGCTCCGCTCGTCATGTGTCCTCAGACGTATCGAGGTCTGAAACCCGTTTCAGAAAACTGGATTTCCACTTGTAAACTATCCTTAATTTATGTGACTTTGCCGCAAATCACTGAAACAGAAGCTAGTTACTCAATGGGGAAGGGGCCATACTTGGCTACGCGCAATTCTTTGCCTTTGCCGTCTTCGGCTTGCAGCTCAAACTCCACCAGCTGGCCTGTATCGGGCATCGCCAGGTGAAAATCGGCTTCATCGCCGGGCGCTAGGTACTCTGGTTCCAGCGCACTCTTCCGCTGCACCATGGGTTTGTGGTTGGGGGCAAAGGCATCTATCAGAATCAGTACTTTCTCTAACGGTTTGGGACCGGTGTTGCGTACGGTACCGTCGAAATGAATCGTGTCGCCGCTGCGGCGCGCCGAAGCGATCACCACCTCCATATCCGGAGGCTTGGGGACTTTCTTCTTGTCCTGCCCCAGCAGACACAGGGAGGCCATGACGATAACGAGACGGAAGCTCATACTGCTCCAATTATGACTTACATGAAGTAGTCTTTTACCTTGTCCAGCAGACCCTTCTCTTCCGGGTCATTTTCGCTGGGCAACGTTTCCGCCAATTGCTCGAAGAGCTTCTTCTGCTCCCGCGACAGCTTCTCCGGCACGCGCACCTCAATGTGCACGAACAGGTCGCCGCGCGTGCCGCCTGTGAGGCGGGGAACGCCCTTGCCGCGGATCCGTAGCTGCGTGCCGGGCTGCGTGCCTTCCGGAATCTTGATCGTCTCCAGGCCATCGAAGGTAAGCAGATCGATCTCGGTGCCCAGCACCGCCTGGGCGATGTTGATGGGCACGGTGCAATGCAGGTCATAGTCCTGACGCTCGAAGATGGGATGGTCCTTGACGCGCAGGACGACGTAGAGGTCGCCGGGCGAGCCGCCATGCATGCTGGGCTGCCCTTCGCCCGAAACGCGCAGCTGGATGCCGTCGGAAACGCCGGCGGGGATGGTGACTTTGAGCTTGCGATTGACGCGGTGATGGCCCTCGCCCTTACACTCTTTACAAGGGCGGCGCACGATCTTGCCGCGGCCGTTGCAGGTGCCGCAGGTACGGCGAATCGTCAGAAAAGCCTGTTGGTAGGCCACTTCGCCCCGGCCCCGGCAGGTGGGGCAGGTGGTGAGGCCATCCTCTTTTTCCGCGCCGGTGCCTTCGCAGCGGCCACACGCTTCGAGAATCGGCACCTGAATGTCGACTTGCGTGCCGCGGATGGAGTCTTCAAAGCTGATCTCGAGGTCGTAACGAAGATCGTCTCCCGAGCGGGTACGCTGCTTTTGGCGGCCTTGATTAAAGCCTCCGCCGAAGAAGAAATCGCCTAAGATATCGCTGAAATCGGTGAACGCATTGGGGTCGAATCCGCCGCCGTTACCGCCGGCGCCGGACACGCCTTGATGCCCATACCGATCGTAGGCCGCCCGCTTTTGCCCATCGCTCAACACGCTGTAGGCTTCGGCCGCCGCCTTGAACTTCTCTTCGGCCGCACTGTCGCCGGGGTTGCGATCCGGATGATGGGCCATCGCCAGCTTGCGGTAGGCGGACTTTAGCGTCTGCTCGTCAGCATCGCGCGCCACGCCCAGAACTTCGTAATAATCCTGCTGAGTCAACGGCTTACCGCTACTTTCACCATCGCGGGCCGCAGCATCTTGCCTTTGAAATTGTAGCCGGCGGCGTATTCGGCCAGAATCGACTGGTCGGGGGCGCTATCGGTTTCCACCATATCGATGGCTTGGTGAAGATTCGGATCAAAGGTTTGCCCGGCCGTATGGATGGGCTCCAAACCCAGCTTTTTCAAAACATCGACGAAGCGCTGTTGGATGAGTTCGACGCCTTTGGCATATTCGCGATCAGCGGTTTCGACGCGCACGGCCCGCTCAAAGTCGTCCAGCACGGGCAGCAGGTCGCTCACCGTATTCATGCCGGCGTATTGGGCTAAATCCGAACGCTCGCGCTCAATGCGTTTGCGGTAATTGTCAAACTCGGCCGCGCGGCGTGCCAGCCGGTCCAGAAGATCGTTGCGCTCCAGCAGCAAGCGATCCCGCTCCTCGGTAAGGGCGGTAAGTTGATAAAGGGGGTCGTCTAAGGAAATCGCGTCAAGCGACGGATCCCGGTCGTCCGGCCGGTAGTCTTCATTCACTGCGGTTGTGGTCCTCGCTCAATAAACAGATACTCACCTCTATTGTGCGAAATTTTCGGGGCTTTCGGCAAACCCGCTATTCGGGCAGTTCGTTCAGCGCGCGTCCGACGTGCTTGACGGCATTAAGCGCCCGGCCGTAGTTCATGCGCAAGGGGCCCAGAACGGCGAGTTTGGTTTCCATGCCGCTGGGCAACGTGACGGTGATGCCGATCAAAGAAAGGTCGGCCATGGCGGGGTGCAGGTCGGCGAGCCCTACCTGAATGGCAACCTCGCCGGAGGGCGTTTCGAGGAAACGATCCAGCAGTTGCAGGATGCGCTTTTTCTGTTCGAGTGCTTTAAATAGCTCCCGTAGCGTTTCGTGCGTAAGGCTGACGTCCAGGCCGACGAGGTTGGCCGTGCCCTCCAAGTGAATCTCGGGCACCAGCGTGAAATCCAGCAGGCCCTTGTTATAGAGCTGGGTGAGCGTCTTCAAAATCGCGTCGTAGGTGGCCTGTTCCTGCTCAAAGCGACGCTCCAGTTCGCGCCGCACGTCGTCCAGCATCCAACCGCTGAAGTTCTGATTGATGTAGTTGCGAATGCGCTGCAGTTCGTCCTGCGACA
>JAYVRS010000930.1:0-3670 GCA_043776185.1 Bryobacteraceae bacterium
GTCTTCGTTACGCGCCCATTCAAGCCGGCTACGCCTCTTCCATTTTTGAGGGGCTCGGCTTCGCTGGCGTGCTTGCCGCGGGATACGTTTCTGAACACGCTACCGGCGGCCGCCGTTTCCCCGTCGGTGCCGTCATGATGGGCGGCTTAGCCATTCTGTGCGCGGCCTACCCTTGGCTCAGCCAGCTGGGGCTCGCTAGCAACCTCGCCGCCATCGCGCTGATTGGAGCCTTCACCTTTGGACCGGATACGCTCATGGCGGGCTCGGGAACACAGGAAGCCGTGCCGCCCGAAGCCGTGGCCCGTGCCGCGGGTTTCGTGAATGGTGTCGGCTCGGCAGGCCAGGTTTTGTCGCCTTACTTTGTCTCCTACATCTCGAGCCATTTCGGCTGGGACGCCCTCTTCTTCACGCTCAGCGGCGCCTCCATCCTGGGTGGGCTGGCGCTGGCCACTCAGTGGAGGAAAGCTTGAAGTCAGTTTCCATCGTCGGCGCGGGCGTTCTGGGCCTCGCGCATGCCTACGCCTACGTCAAGCGGGGCTATCGAGTGCGAGTCTTCGAACGCTCCCCGCGCGCCACCGGTGCTTCCATCCGGAACTTTGGCATGCTTTGGCCCATCGGGCAGCCGGCGGGAACCATGCACGAAATGGCCTTGCTCAGCCGCCGCATCTGGCTCGAAGTGCTCACCGCGGCGCGACTGCCTTATTTCCCCGATGGCTCGCTCCACCTCGCCTATCACGCCGACGAAGAGGCCGTGGCCCGTGAATTCGCCGGTCTCGAACCGGAGCGCGCAACTTGGATAGATGCGGCTTCCGTAGCCGCCCTGAGCCCTGCCGTTCGCACCAAACGTCTGCGCGGCGCTCTTTTCAGCGCCTCCGAAGTTGTCGTCGATCCACCGCTCACCATCGCCACCCTGCCCGCTTATCTGCGGGAGGCCTTCGGAGTCGAGTTTCACTTCTCCACCGCCATCACTGACCTCCGCCAAGTGTCGGCCGACCGGGTGGTGATCTGCACGGGCGATGACTTCGAAACTCTCTATCCCGCCATCTTCGCCACCAGCGAACTCACCCGCTGCAAGTTGCAAATGATGCGCACAGTGCCGCAGCCGGACCACTGGCGGATGGGCCCCGCCCTGGCCGCCGGCCTCACCCTGAGGTTTTACCCGTCCTTCGCGGACTGCCCCAGCCTACCCGCGCTGAAGCGCCGCATCGCCGCCGAACTCCCCGCCTATGACCGCTGGGGCATTCATGTCATGGCTTCGCCCACCGCCGGCAACGCGGTCACCCTTGGCGATTCGCACGAATACGGTCTGGCCGTGGATGTCTTCAACCGCGACGAAGTCGACACGCTCATTCTTCGCTATCTCGATACCTTCGCGCGGTTCCCCAACCCCGCCATTGAACAGCGCTGGTATGGTGTCTATTCCAAGCATCCCGAGCAGCCCTACTTTACCGCCGTCCCCGAACCGGGAGTCCGCGTCGTCACTGGCATTGGCGGCTCCGGTATGACGCTCTCCTTCGGATTGGCCGAGACGCTCACCGCGCTCGATCTCGGCGCTTAGCGAATTCGCCTATCCTTCACGGTTTGTTCATTTGAACGTGACAGTCACCTACTAGGCTTAGTTTTATGCGCTTCTTCGCTCTTACTGCTGCCTTATTTTACTTATCCTCTGCGCCTCTTTCGGCGCAATCCACGTTCGGCGAAATTCGGGGTATCATCCGAGATTCCAGTGGTGCCGCCGTGGCGCAAGCGGACGTGAAGGCTACGCGCCCCGCCACCGGCGAATCCCGCAAAGTGAACTCCGGGGAATCGGGAACTTACGTTCTGGCCAACCTCGAAGCCGGCGAATGGGAGGTCGTAATTGAGAAGGAAGGCTTCCGTTCGGCCGGCTCCAAGGGCATTGCTCTTCGCGCCCGTGAGGTGGCGCGCATCGATATTACGCTGGAGGTAGGGCAAGTCACTACCGAAGTGCAAATTGTGGCGCAGAGTCAGGTAATTCAAACGGATATGGCAACGCTGATGGATTCTAAGTCTGGTGACGCGCTAACGAAACTTCCCGTGAATTACCGGGCCGGCTCCACCAATACATTTTACGCCATCATTTCCACCGCTCCCGGAGTGCAGCCCGACGCGAGCGGCAATTATTCGGTCGGTGGCGGCATGCCGTTCCAAACCACCGCCTCCGTTGACGGAATTTCGAATATCAATGTCAGATCCAATGGTGTGTTGCGCGAAATGTTCCCCTCCGCCGACACCGTTGATGAAGTGCGGGTATCTTCCACCAATAACAACGCTGAATTTGCGCAGGCCGGAGATATTACGGTTACTTCGAAATCAGGCACTAACGACTATCATGGAAATGTCTATTGGTATCACCAAAATGGTGCCTTCGACGCGCGGGACTTTTTCGCCGCGCGCACGCCCTTCAAGGTCTCAAACGACTATGGCTTTACCGCCGGTGGTCCGGCCATCAAGAACCGGACCTTTTTCTTCGGTGCCTTCGAGGCCCTGCGTAACCGGGCTCAACGAGTCATTAACGCTACCGTCCCCACCGCAAACTTCCGCAGCGGTAACTTCTCCAGCCTCTCCACCGTCCTCCGCGACCCCTTCAATGGCAACGCCCCTTTTGCCGGAAACATCATTCCCACCTCGCGAATCAACAGCGTCTCGAAAGGGCTGGCCGACGCGCTGTTTCCCAATCAGACCCGCGCCGGTGACAATGTCGGAGCGCCGAACTATAGTCTGCAAAAAGGCGTGCTGAACGACAACGATCAGTTCGATATCCGCGTCGACCACAACCTTTCCGCCGCCCATCGTATTTTTGGCCGCTACTCGCAGAAAGAGCTTTCGGGCATTTCGCCCAAGACTTTCTTCGATACCACCGGTAACAACGTCGGCTCCTCCAACCCCAAAAATGTCGTGGGGGCCTGGAACTGGATCCTGAGAGCCAATCTATTGAACGAGTTTCGTGGAGGCTACGCTTACCAAAACTCGGTCAATACCTTTGGGATCGACGGCAAGACCTTCGATGGCCCCGCCCTGCTGAAGCAGGTAGGCATGCAGGGTATTCGGAACGATCCGCCGGCGGGCTCGCAAATTCCGGATATTTCGATTAACGGCTTCACCAGTACCGGTGAGGGGCGCGAGTCGATTGTCCGTTCGCGAAACCTGCAATTTTCTGACAACTTGACGTGGATCAAAGGTCAGCACACGTATAAATTTGGTGCGGATATTCGCCGCCTGCGTACCACGGACATTACCAGTTTTACCACCGGCGACGATATGGGCTCGTATAACTTCAACGGACAATATACCGGCTACGGCGTAGCGGACTACTTACTCGGCATTCCGAACCAGACCACGCTCGCCAATACGGGCAAGGACGTGGACGGCGTCACCGTTCACTATGGCTTCTACGCCCAGGATGACTTCAAGGTTTCTAATCGCTTCACGCTCAATTACGGCGTCCGCTACGAAATCCACCCCATGTTCTTCGACAACGCGCTCACCACCTCGCAATTCGACCGCGCCTTTCCTGGCGGTCGCGTCGTCTTGGCCAACGAGGCCGCCAAGAAATTCACCGCTCCCACCTTCCTTGCCTCCATCGGCAATACGCCAGTGGTCCTGGCGAAGGATGTCGGCTTGCCTGAACGCCTGCGCCTCACTGACTACA
>JAYVRS010000931.1:0-12865 GCA_043776185.1 Bryobacteraceae bacterium
ACCGAAGAACCTGCGCGGGATGACGTTGTCCCGGCCCATCGCGTAAAGGAGCCGCCCCGCGCCGAGTTGTGCGCCGAAACTCGACCCCATCGTGGCCACCAGGAGCGTGGCATTCATCAACTGAAACATCCACGGGCCGCCTGCGCGCCCGGCCGCGGAAACAAACGCCGTGTCCTGATCGGGGAAGGTCCGGAAATCCGGCCAGATCAGTTGGCCATAGTAAACTTCCAACGTCCCCAGCAGCCCCGTGATGACACAGAGCAGGACGGTGGCCAGCAAGACGTTCCGGCGGGGATTTTCCACGTCCTCACTCAGGGTGCTGATGCTATCGAAGCCCATATAGGTCAGCACGGCGATGGAGGTGCCGGTGCTGATGAGCGGCCAGGAGAACGTTTGCGGATCGTAGAACGGTTGGGATGAGAATAGCGCGCTCCAACCCATGGCGCGGGTGAGATAACCCGTGGCGGTAATGAAGAACACCACGAGCACCAAACCCATGCCGGCGGTGAGAACCGTGTTCGTTTTGACGTTGGTCTCGATGCCGCGTAAATTCAGCCAGGTGAAGAGCCCGGCAAAAAAGAGAACCCATACCGCGAAGGGCAACGGCAGGATATTCATGGCCGCTTTGGCGCACCAGATGGTGCCGATGGTGGGATTCAGAATGTAGTCCAGCGCAATGCTCCAGCCAGTGAGAAACCCGAGGTGGGGGTGCAGTTCGAGGCTGACATAGCTGTACGCCGAACCCGCTCGGGGATAGGCGTCGGACATCCGGCCATAGCTGATCGCCGTCAACACCATGGCCACCATGGCAATCAGCAGGGTGGTGGCGACGTGCCCTTGCGCCACGGTCGCGACAATGCCGAAGGATGGCAACGGCGCGGTGGGCTGGATGACAATGATGCCGTAAAGCAGCAGGTGATGCAGCTTCAGAACCCGGCGTAGCCCGCCCGATTCACTCACTGGGGCGACAACCGCATGGTTTGAATCTGGGCCGCCTGCGCCTGGTTTGCCACCTGGCCGCCAGCGACTTCGAGCGCCTCGATGTCGGTTTCAATATGGGTGACGCGCCGGGCGGACTTGACGCCGGAGGCCAGTGCGACGGAATACTTTTGCGGCTGACTGCCGAGATGCCAAACGCGGGCGATGATGTCCAACGCGCCGCCATCTTCAGCCGGTTTCAGAGCCCACAACAGCACATGGGGATCCAGCCCCAGATTGTTGATGTAGCCTCGTACGCCCTCCACGCCCGGTAATGAACTCGCACCCATTTGCTTGGCGCCGAACTCGCGGTTGCCGCGGCTTTTGTCGATCAGACTGCTGATCGCGCCGCGGCCTTCGAGTTTCAAACGATAGAGGTCACTCTCCAGGATGTTGCCGGTTATGAGTGCCGCCGGTGGGTAAGCTTGTCCCTTGCCTTTGCGGATCTCATAGGTCTTGTATCCTACCGGCGGCAAATCGGTGGCGGCAATCCGCAGATATTGGCGAATCACCTGCGTCTCTTCTTCGGGTAACAGCACCAATTGGGAAGGGGCTTGCTGCCCCGTGGTGAGATCCACGACGTGGACAGAATCGCGTTCGAGGAACAGAATATCCGCGAAGTCCGATCGCTGCCAGCCCAGGGGATTGAAGACGTAGAAGCGGCGATTCGGCCCTGACGTGCGAATCAAGCCACCCAATCCAAAGGCACCATCGGCGTGGAGGGCGTCGACATAACGTTCGACGTCGCCGGTGACGCGACGTCCCCAATCGGCGCGCTCCTGCCGCGAAATGTTGGGTCCGTCCGCCGTCCAATTGTGTTCCCAAAACACGCCCATGCCGAGCCAAGCCTGTTTGCGGGCGGCCAATCGGGACTGCATGAAGTCCGGCCGTTTGGCCGTTACCAGCGTGGCCAACGCCTCGGCGCCGCGCAGTTTTTCGACGGAACGGCGCAGGCGGGCGGACAGCTCCGCGACGGAGGCTGTATAGAGATCCCACTCATTGCCGAAGCTCGCGGAGAACTTGGGCAGGTCCTGGCCATGGTTCTTCTCGAAATCGACGAAGAAGTCGTTCATGTTCGAGACGATCACCTTGCGGGTGGCCGTGGTCTTGGCCTTGGCCACCGTGACGAACTCGTCCGTGAAAGTCTTGAGGTCGTCCCAACCCTTGCCAAAGATGCCGATCACCGGATAGGGATGCGTTGACTGAAACTCCGCGTTGCTCGTGGTGAAGTCGATTTCGCGAGACGGATTCCGCGCTTCGGCATAGCCGCCCATGGTTCGGGCGCCCGAATCCCCAATATGCATCGTGTTCCATTTCATCAGCAGGCGGCTACCGTCCAGGCCCGTCCACCAGTACATATCGTGCGGGCGGGCGCGGGATTTGTTCAGCCGGGTCAGGCAGCCGCAGATGCCTTTCCACGAGTATTTGGCGCCGGCCCCGGCCCACAGCGATCCCAGACCGAACGGCATGGTCTGATCCTCCATGGCGATCGCCATCGGGATCTTCAGGCCAAAGCGCCTTTCGAGCGTTCCGGCGTAGTACATATCGCGCAGCACGGATTCCATCGGCCGGCCGCCATAGGTGGAAACCAGCGTGTTGAGCGGCAGGCTGATATGGCCGTCGCGCACACTCTCAATCAGGCGCTTGAAGTCCGCCGGACTCTTGTTTTGCTCGTAAGTGGAGAACCAAATCGATCCGTCGCAATGCCACCGGCTTTGATGCTCCGGCTCGTTGCCTTTGGTTTTGTCGGCCAAGTCGAGATAGTAGTCGATCATCTCGACAAAGGCTTGGCGGTACTCTTCTTCGTTCCCGGTCCACATATAGTCGGTGTGGTCGTCCGGGGCCAGATAGATGCGCTTCTGCTGGGCGTGCAGGGTGTGTGGCAAGATCGACGCCAGAATGAGGAGTTGGAGAATCCGGGGCATAAGACTAAAAGTATAGTTTGAACGCAAACTGCACGATGCGGGATCGCCAGCGGTCGTCCGCCGGTGCAACCGTGCGCCCCGATGAAGCGGGGTAAAGCCCGTGGAGCAAAGGGTCCGGGACCCCGCAAAGCGTTACCACAACAACTTAAAGCCTAGTTGCGCCTGCCGGGGATAATTCGAATTCGGTGCACTCACCCCCGCCTTGATGATCGACCCGAACGTCGTGTTCGTTGCGGTATTGTCGAAGGTCTGATTCGTTAAGTAGAAGGAGTTGAAGAGGTTGAATACCTCGGCCCGGAATTGAAACTTATACCGCTCACCGATCGACGTGGTCTTATTCATCGACACGTCGATCAGGCGGAATCCTTGCAGGCGAAGGTTATTCATTCGGTTTGGTGCATAACGCGGCGAATAGCGCGGCGAGATGATCCAATTGGGCGAAGTGCATCCGGCGTCCGCGCTGTATCGCAGCGGCGTGATGGTGCCGTTGTTATTCCACTGCGAAACGCAGGCCGTTACGCCTTGCACCACCGGCTGTTTCCAATCCACCGCCCCACCCGCATCTTTCACATAGATGATATTCGTCGGCAAAGCCCAAGGCCGGCCAGATTGTTGCTGCACGATGATCGAGTTCTGCCAGCCGCCCGTTAACTTTCGCCGCCACTTAGCCCCGTGCCGGCCACCGGGCAACTGCGTTACCGCGCTCAGCGAAAAATGATGGGGTACATCGAAACCGGCCGGCCCTTTTTGCAACACGAAGTTCTGCGGGTCGAGAAATCCAGTTTGTTCGATAGTTTTGGCGTAAGTGTAATTGGCGCGGAAGGTGGTCCACTTATTGCGAATCGAGTAAGTGGCTTGCGCCGAGTCGTACCAGCTGCGAGCGTCGTTGCGCATTAACTCCGTAATCTGGCCGAACTGCGGAAAGGGTGTCGACAGGGTAGCGCGCGAGAGCGTGGTGCTGGAAAACGAACTGGTGCCCGTAAAGGCGGGGATATTGGCAAAGGGATTCGGAAAGGTCTTATCGCAGCCCGCGGGATTGCCGCCGGCGAAATAGTTACACGCGTCGCGCGAGGCCGCCGGTTGGTCATTCATCGCGCGCGCATCCTGCAGGTCACCGCCGCGACTGCCAGAGTAGGAGATATCCAGCACACTGCGCAAGGGCAAGGCACGCTGAATTCCCAGCGAAAAGGTATTCACGTGCGGCGTGCGGAACCTCGTATTCACCACGCTGAACGCGCGGCCGGCGTAAGACGATGAGCCATCGGCGGACCCACTCGGGGTCAGGATGCCGTCCGGGAAGGGGTTATTGATCCGGTCATTCACCGGCAGACGGCTTTCGTCGGTAGAAAATACCAAGGGCGTGGTATTGCTGAATCCGGCGGTCTGCAGATAGTCATTGTTGGGGTTCATGAAGAAGCGCCCCCAACCGCCGCGCAACACGGTCTTCGGGTTCAGGGAGAAAGCAAAGCCGAAACGCGGTTGCCAAGCCTTGCCAAAGATGTCGGCCGGACGCGAAGGCTCGCCTTTGACGCCCGCAAAGCGCAATGACCCGGTGAGCGGAGGCAAAGGGTATTTCTCCCGGTCTACCTGTCCATCGAGGTCGGAAGGTGTAGTGGGATTAAAGCCCCGGTTGACGCGGTTGTAGCGCTCCGTCGGAGGCAAATTCCAATCATGCCGAGCGCCCAGATTGATCGTCAGCCGGCGACTGACTTTCCAGTCGAATTGGACCCAGGGGGCCAGATACGGAAATCGAAAAATAGGAAACACGTTGTAAGTGACGGAACCGGAGTTCGGCGTGCCCAGTAACCATGAAGCGATAGAATTTCCCTTCAGTGCTTCGACCGTGTTGTAGATCTCCTGCGTAAACGCGGCCGTCGCACCCAAAAGAAAGACATTTCCCGGGCTCTGCGTCGAGTACTGTAGTAATCGCATGTCAAGCCCGGCCTTCAGCGTCTTATTACCGCGCGCCCAGGTCATGTTCGGATGCAGCGTAAACGTATTCGAGATATTCGAACTCCGGTAACGCCCGAGCGACTGGTAATTGGCGAACGTGTAGCGCCCGAAATTTGGGCCATAGGGCAGCTGGCTTTGCAACGACTTGGGAAATCCCAACTGGGTGATATCGAAGCCTTCATTCGGCGTGCCACGGGAGGCCTCAACGTAACGCGCAAAAGACATGCGCACATTGAACAACAATGACGGCGAGACGTTTCCTACCCAATCGATCACGGCCGAATCATTGACGCGTTTCAAGGGGACTTGCCCGTCGACACCCGGCTGATCGGCTTTGACGCCGTTGGTCGGCCGCGTCTCGGTGCGGTCGTTGCGGCTGTAGCGCACAAAAAGGCGTTGCCGTTCGCTGATATTCTGGTCCACCTTGGTGACCAAGTTATAGAAGTTGTCGCCCGCGGGGTTCTGCCCGCCAGATAGAAATAGATTTTTCTGCGAGTAATCCTCGCCTGCGGTGATGGTATTCGGCAAGGGAAAATGATCAACGATCTTACGGGAAATGGGGTTGATGCGGCTGGAGGGAATGACATTCCCCGGAAAAGGTGCGCGGTCAAAAACATTATTCGCATTCAAGGCTCCGGTAGCGGGATCGAAAATGACATACGGCCGGCCCGCCTTGTCCTTCAGCTTGGAGAAGTCCCCGGTACGCATCTCCAAGGCGGGCACAGAGAGCACTAAGGGCTGCGGAGACTTCTCGTGGTAACGCTCGTAGTTCACCATGAAAAACGTTCGATTGCGAATGATGGGCCCGTCTACCAGGGCGCCGTACTGATCGAGCGAATGGCCATCCTTGGGCGCGCCGCGGGCATTGTTCTGAAATGAATTCGCGTCGAGCCAATTACGGCGCATATATTCGTAGCCGGAACCGTGCACCCTGTTCGTCCCGCTCTTCAGCACTGCGTTCATCACGCCGCCCGCGGTTTTGCCATATTGAGCATCGTAGGCGTTGGTTTGGATTTTGAACTCCTGCACCGAGTCCACCGGCGGGACGTAGGCGATGTTATTGGTGCCGGCCTGCGCGTTATTCGGCACGCCGTCAATGAGGAATTCGGCGGCTTGCGAACTGCCACCGACACCGAATTGCGCGATCGCGCCGTTGTCGAACGGACGCTGATAGGCGAGCGATCCGTTATAGTCGACGCCCGCCACCAGCGACGCGAGCATGAAAGGATTGCGGCCATTGAGCGGCATTTCAGAAATCGTCTTGCCGTCGATCACGCCGCCCCGGTCGCCAGAGCTCAGGTCGAGCAAGGGCAGGTCGGTCGTCACGGTGACTTGCTCGCTCGTCGAACCGATCTCCAGTTGTAAGTCGACCGTGGCCACTTGATTCACGTTGAGCGTCAAGTCGCCGCGGCGGGAGCTCTTGAAGCCGGGATGCGAGGCACTCAGTTCATAAGCGCCGGGCTGGATGAGGGGGAATACGTAATTCCCCTCGCGATCGGCGGTCCGCGTCAGCGATTCATTCTTGGCCGCATCGCGCAAAACCACGCGTGCGCCCGCCACTCCGGCTTTCTGAGCATCGGTAATTCGTCCATTCAAGGTCGCCCGAAAGTCCTGGCCCGCGAGAGAGCAAGCCAACGCCATCAGTACCCAATGTCTTGTCCCCATGATTCCTCCGCGCATACTGACAACCCTGGCCATTATGTCGCAATTACAGGCCATCCGGTGGCCTTAACCCGCTGACGACCTCCATCGCCACCCGAGCCGTTAGCCCAGCCGGTCGGCGCGGCCGATCGGCTGGCGCCGCAGGATGGCCACCATTTCCGCCAAGACTTCAGGATATTGAGCGGACAAATCGCGCTCCTCCAAGGGATCCTCGGTGATGCGAGACAGGAAGCGCCGCGCCGGCATGTTGGGTGCGTTCTGCTCCACCAGCTTCCAGTCGTCCCGGAAGACGGCATAGTTGGTGCCGCCACCGAGAATGACGTACTCACGGCTGGTGTACTCGCCGTCGCGCAGGAAGCCCCAAAGGTTGATACCATCGCATTCGATGCTGGGGTCGAGGGGGAAACCGAGGGCATCGGCGAGGGTCGGCAGCCAGTCGAGAACGGTAAACTGCCGGTCAAAGACCCAGCCGCCATCCAGGCCCTTGGGCCAGAGGGCAAAGGCGGGCACGCGCAAGCCACCGTCAAAGGCCTGCCCTTTCAGGCCCCGCAAGGGACTGTTGCCGCCTGCGGCGGCCGTGGTATTCTCGCCGCCGTTGTCGCTCACAAAAATGAAGAGCGTGTGGTCGGCAATGCCTTGTTCTTCGAGCGTCGCACAGAGGCGGCCGATGGCTTCGTCCATCGCATCCACCATGGCCAGGAAGATGCGGCGGTTCGGGTCAGCGATGTGGGCGAAGCGCGCCAGAAACTCCTCAGGGGCTTGGAGCGGAACATGCGGGGCATTGAAAGAGAGATCGAGAAAGAAGGGCTTGGTTTTGTCGCGGCCGCGAATCAGTGTTTGGGCTTCGCGAAGGAATAAGTCAGTCGAGTAACCCTCTTCGGTGATCCGCTCGCCATTGCGGTACCAATCGGCGCGGTTCATGAAGGTGTGCTCGTAATAATCGAGCGTGCCGCCCAGATAGCCGTAATGATGCTGAAAGCCGCGCCGGTGTGGCAGATCTGGAGGAGCAATTTCGCCCAGGTGCCATTTCCCCACCAGCCACGTCTGCTAGCCCGCATCCACCAGCATTTGCGGCAGTAACTTCTCGGTGATGGGCAGCGCATCGGCGAGCGGAATCGGACTGGGCACGCCGACGCGGAAGGCCGAACGGCCAGTGAGCAACGCCGCGCGCGTGGGGCTGCAAACGGAGTTGGTGCGGTATTGCGTCAGGCGCACGCCGCGCGCAAAAGTCGATCGACATGGGGCGAGCGCACCTGCGGATTCTGGTAGCCAATGTCGTTCCAGCCGAGGTCATCGGCGATCACAAACACGAGATTGGGGCGCTCCGCGTTAGTTTGGGCATGCAGAGCCACCGGGGCCAAGGCACCCAGCGCACTCCTCAAAAAAGTCCATCTTTGCATCGCGGCTCGATGTTAGCACGAGGCTTGGGCGCAGAATCGGGACAGGAAGCGGACGGCGGAGTAGAGTGGCGTGGAGGGGGATTCTGGTGGGATCGATGACGTGCACTACGGTACCCACTTTGTCACCGAAGCTGTTGAGACCTAACGCGAGATGATGGCGCGGCACAGGGATGCGCGCGTTCAGGCCTTACCGCGCTCTTATGCCTCGCCGCGAACTCGGTTTGCTTCATCCACTGGCCGTGCTCACCGGGCGTAGCCATGGTCTGACCAGAAGACGACCAGCGTGTTCTCGGTGAGCCCCAGGCGGTCCAGCGCGTCCAGCAGGGGGCCGATATTGGCGTCGGTGAAGGTGACGGCGGCATAGTAGGCTTGCAGGGTCTGGCGCTGTTGCTGCTCAGTGAGGCCCCAACTGGCCGGAGTGGTGAAGTAAGCCCAGGGCGGGGCAATTTGCATTTCGCCCGCAGTAAGCGGATAGGGCTTCAGCGTCTCGGACGGATACAGGTCGAAGTACTTCCTCGGGCAGATGTAGGGGCAATACGGCCAATAGAAGCCGGCGGCGAGGAAAAATGTTTGGTCCGATCGAGCATGGGTTGTTAGAAGTATAGCTTCAGGGCCACCTGGATTTGGCGTTCGGGCGTGATGGTGGAGCCGATAATCCCTACGCCGGCGGCGCCGAAGCTGGTGCCGGGCAGGCCGAGGTTCGGGTGGTTCAGCAGATTGAAGGCCTCGCTGCGAAACTGCAGCCGCACGCGTTCGCGGATCACAAAAGTACGCGACAGGCCGAGGTCAATATTCATCAGGCCCGGCGCCCGGAGAATATTGCGGCCGGAGTTGCCGAAGCAGATGCAGTTGGGGACGGCGAAGGCCGAGGTGTCGAACCAGCGTTGGACGCTGCGTTGATCATCGGGCAAGGCGCCATCGCGTAGGCGATCGGGACGAGCGGTGGTGCCCGTAGCGGTGGGGTCCGTGTTGGAGGTGACGGTGAACGGCTGTCCGGTTTGCGCGGAGGCGATGCCAGACAACTGCCAGCCGCGCGCCAGCGTTCCCCTGAGGCCTTTGGTCTGGCCGAACGGCAGTTGCCAGAATCCGCTCACGACAAACCGCTGCCGGACGTCAAAACTCGAACTGCCGCGCTGGGCGCGCAGATTGCGCGCGTCCTGCGGACCGGGATCGTTCTGGTCGTTGCCGCTGGGCCCGCCATCGATGGAGTGGCCGTAGGTATAACTCGCGAGTAAACTGACGCCTTTGGCGAAGCGGCGCTCCAGTTTCGCCAGCAACGCGTGATAGTTGGAATGAGATACGGGGCCGTATTGTTGAATGCCGCTGTAGCTGGTGAAAGGGCGGCGGGCATTTACCGCGCCCACGCCGGGATAGGCCTGGTTGACGTTGATCACCGAGTAGAGCTTGTGCGCTTCGGAGCCGGTGTAGCCCACTTGGGCCACCAGGCCGGCTACTTCGCGCTCGACGTTGACGTTCCACTGCACGACGTAGGGCAATACCGAGTTCAATGGAAAGGAGTTCAATTCCGGCGAAACGACCAACTTGGGATCGACGGAGCCCGGCGGGAAGCCGGTGGCGAGGACAATGCTGGGATTGATCTGGTCGCTGGTGAACTGCGTGGTGGCCGTGAAGGGAGGATTGTTCGGCAGCCGCCGGGTGATGCCGACGTTTTCGTCGCGGCCAAAGAAGACGCCGAAGCCGCTGCGGACCACGGTTTTGGCGTTGGCCTGATAGGCCAAACCGGCGCGCGGGGCGAAGTTGTTGCCGTCACTGTGGACCAGCGCCCGGCTGAGGCCGCACTTGCCCCGGTCGGCGACGGTGATCAGCTGTCCATAGCAGGAACCGCTATCGAGCACGAAGTTCGCTTGCAGGTCAGTGGCTTCCACCCACGGCTTCGAGAGTTCGTAACGGATGCCGAGGTTCAGGGTGAGCTTGTTGTTCACCTTCCAGTCGTCCTGGAAGAAGCCTTGCATCACGGATTGGCGCAACTCGTTCAGCTGCTGAGTGGAAACGGTGGAGGCGGAGGTGAAACCCAACATGAAGTCCGCCAGGGCATTGCCACTGCCGGCGCGGGCTTGCGGATTCTGGGTGTAGACGCCGTTGAACGTAAAGTTCGGACGGGCCGAATTTGTGGCGTAGACGAACATGGTGACAGCCTGCATATCCACGCCCGCTTTGAAGGTGTGGCGATTGCGCACAAAAGAGAAATTGTCGATGAACTGAAAGATACGGCCAAACTTCTCAATGGGGAAGTTTGTGCCGCCGGAAGCGGGAATCGGCAGGTTGCCAGGCCCCGGGCTGCCCAGCGCACTGAAGCCGTTGATGTTAAACACGGGCAGGCCCTTGATCTTGTCGGTTTCGAGCGCGCCGAGGATACCGAATTCGCCAAAGCGGCGGGGCACAGTGAGGTTTTGCTTCATCAGCGTATGGACATAACCGAAGCGAAACTCGTTTACCTTGGTGCCGCCGAAGGTGTGGGTTTCGCTGATGGCCAGCGATTGCGAACTGGGGTTGGCGATGGAGAAGTTGTTGGCTGGGGCGGGTAGCGGCGAAGGGATCGTGTTTTCGCCGCTAATCCAGGAGATGCGGCCGAAGAGGGAATCACGGTCGGTGAGGCGGTGGTCGACCCGACCGTTGAACTGATCGTTGTAGACGCGTTCCTTGGGATTGTAGTAAAAGTTCCGGACGGTACCGGGAAGGTTCTGCGTGGGGTAGAGCGTCATCAGCTTGGTGGCCACCGGATCCCAACGGTCCTTGGGGACGATGTTGTTCGGGAACAGATCGCGGACGAACCCGGCGCCGGCGGGGTTGGTGCGCGTGGTGCGCGGATCATAGATGCGCGTCGCGCCAAAGTCGCCGGCGCCAGTGGCGGCGGTGGGTACGCTGCCGATCTGCGGCGCCGCGTTCACTTCGCGCGAACTCTGCCAACTGCCGAAAAAGAAGGTGCGGTCCTTGATGACGGGGCCGCCCACGGTGGCACCGAATTGATTTTGAATGAAGCTTGGCTTGCCGCCTCCGGCGGGCTGGAAGTAAGGCGTCGCATCGAGTTTTGAATTGCGAAGAAACTCAAACAGGGAGCCATGGATGACGTTCGTTCCGGACTTCATGGTGACATTGACGACGCCGCCCGCGGCTTGGCCGAATTCAGCGGAGAAGGTGGAGGTTTGCACCTTGAACTCCTGGATCGAGTCGATGATGGGCTGGATCACTTGGGCTGAGCTCTTGTCGAAACCCATAATGCGATTCTTGTTTTCGATGCCGTCGAGCAGATAGCTGTTCTGGATCGGTCGCGCGCCGTTCGAAACAAAGTTATCGCGCTCTGCCGTGCGCGTGGATGGTAAGGTGCCGGCACCCAGGGTGGCAAGTTGGATAAAATTGCGCCCGTTCAACGGCAGTTCGTTAATCGACTTTTCTTCGATCACCTGGCCCAGCGAAGAGGTGTCGGTTTCGAGCAAAGGGGCGGACGCCGCCACCGTGATTTCGGCATTGGTGGCACCCACTTCGAGTTCGAAGTTCTGCTCCACCCGGTCCTGCACGCGAACTTCGATGTTAGTGCTCCGCATGGGCCGAAAGCCTTCTTTAGTGACGACGACGATGTAGCGGCCCGGGCGTAGTGCACTCGCCGAGAAGAACCCGGATTCGTTGGTGCGCAACTCCCGACGCGAGCCGGTGTCTTCCTGCGACAGCACCACTTGAGCCGCGGCGACGACGGCCCCGGATTTATCGGTCACCAGCCCCGAAATCGTGCCGGTATCCACCTGCGCGCCCAAGGTCCAACATGTGAGTAGTGCAAGTGACAGGCAACGTGACATTTCGATAATCCCCTGAATCTGCGGTTAACGGGCTAATGGCAGGTTTTGGAAAGGCCCACTGCTTGACTGCGGGTAATTGTATCAGGCTTGAGCCGTGGATGGGATCCCGAGCTCCAACACGACTTTAGGGATCCAGACTCACAAATCGCCACCATATTCCGGTAAGAGGTGGCGTGCGAGAGAGGCAGATTCTGGGCGATGGCGTGGCATTTTTCGCTTGACTCTGACGAAACCGCTTCAAGGGGTGAAAGTGCGCCACAAAGGAGCTCCAGGTTCGACAGGAGTCTTTCGGTGCGGTCTTGGTTGTCCAATCTGTATCTCCTGTCTGCGAATCGAGCAATTCTGTCTTAGAAGTTTACCGAGCGTGACGCAGAGCCGAAACTTCGATCTACATCAGAACAACTGACTGCGGAGGGACCCGCGGCGGTCGGTGGTGTCCTGAATCTGCGTTGATAGAATTTCTTCGATGCTCCAGACATGATTCGATAACCCGGCTTGCATTCGCTGGGGTGACGCGAATCGACTTGTGGATGTGACAAAAATTGTAGTGGACGAAGTAACACGCAGATCATGGCCCAATGGTTCTCAAACTTTTTGCTGAAGCCATTCGTGCGTCGGGTAGAGCGGCGCATGCCCATGCGCATCGAGAGATTCGAGCGCTCCAATGATGGCGTTCTTGTAGGGGCCAAAGCGATCGGTGGTGACTTGGAATTCGGGGGGCATCCTCACCCAGGTGCCCCGATCTCCCCCGTGCCGAACATCGGCGCTAGGGGGCTTGAGCCTCTACGGTCTGCGCCAGAAAGGCCAGCGCCGCGGTTGCGGGAATCCTTCCATCAGCCAGATATCGTAGCGCGGCTTGCTCACTGAGGTCAGGAAGCTTTTGCCGTCGGGATGCAAGCTGAATCCGGCCACGGTGGCGGAGGCCGGCAGGTGGAGGGGTACGGATTTTTGTGGGGCACCATCCGGCACGCGAAGCGACGCCAATTCCCACTTGCGCGCCGCAGTGCGCCTAACCGCGTAGAGCGTGTCACCGTCTGGGGAAAAGCTGAAGGCTGCCGTCTCGGTGCTGGGGAAAGTCTTTTCGACTTTACCGTCAGCCGACACGACACGCAGGAGTCCCGCCCGATCGTAATGA
>JAYVRS010000932.1:0-3668 GCA_043776185.1 Bryobacteraceae bacterium
TCGCGTTACGCAGCGCGAAGCGGGCTAAATTAGGAAGCGTATGACTCGTCGCTCCCTGATCGCCCTTGCCTTGGCCAGACCGCAACTCAAGATCACGAAGCTCCAACTGATCCCCGTCCGCGTCACCGAGCGCACCGTGTGGCTCTTCGTTCGCCTCACCACCGACAAAAAGCTCACCGGACTCGGCGAAGCCTCCGATGCCTTTGGCTTTGCCGCTACCACCAAAGCCAATGCCCAGCAAATGGAAGCCGAACTCGCCGCCTATTTCGAACTCATCCAAGGCCGATCGCCCCTCGAAATCGAGCGCTACCGGCAGATGGGCGAGCCGCGCGCCCGGGCCGGCGGACTCGTCGCGGCGACGGCCTACAGCGCCATCGAACAGGCCCTCTGGGACCTCACCGGTCAAGCGCTCAACCAACCCATTCACGCTCTTCTGGGCGGGCCGATACGACAGACCCTACCGCTCTATGCCAACATCAACCGCGCCACGAAGCCGCGCACGCCAGCGGGCTTTGCCGCCACCGCGCAACGCGCCGTCAAGGAAGGCTTCACGGCGATTAAAGCCGCGCCTTTCGACGGCTTTACGTTACCCACCGCCGACCGCGACATCGAAAGCGGCATTGCCTGCGTCGAAGCCATCAGGGCTGCGGTGGGGCCGCAGACGAAGCTCATGGTCGATTGCCATAGCTTCTTCGATGTCGAACGCGCGGTGGCCGTAGCGCGCCGTCTGGAGCCGCTGAATCTGGCTTGGTATGAGGAGCCCGTCGATCCCAAACGCGTTGCGGAGACGGTCCAGATCCGCCGGCGCATCCAGCAGCCCATGGCCGGCGGCGAAACGCTTTTCGGCGTCGGCGGCTTCGTCCCGCTCTGCCGAGCTAAGGCCGTCGAAGTCATCATGCCCGACGTGAAGCATTGCGGTGGGGTGAAAGAGATGACTTACATCGCGGCCATGGCGCGCGCCGAAGGGGTGAAGGTGGCACCGCATAATCCGGCCGGCCCGGTATCGACGGCCATTTCGGCACAGATCTGCGCCACGTTGCCTAACTTTGAGATTTTGGAATTGCAGTGGGGCGAGGTCGATTGGCGTGGCGACATTCTATCGCCGCCGGAAAGAGTTACTCAAGGGGCGCTATCAGTAACGGACCGGGCCGGACTGGGGCATGCCTTGAATGATCGTCTCGTCGCCAAGGAAAAGATATAGGAGTACTAGTAATTTAGTAACATCCCCTCCCTAACGGTCAGGGTTCGTCAGACTTAACGCGAAAGATTGTAGCGCTTCACTTTGTTATAAAGCGTGGTGCGGTCAATCCCGAGTAACCGGGCGGTCTTCGCGTAATTGCCCTGGGTAAGATTAAGGACCCGGGCGATGTGTTGGCTCTCGAGGGTATCCATGGTGAGGTCAGACGTTTCCGAAGGCGGGGCGCCAGCCAACTTGACGATCGGCACACCAGGCAAAGCCGCTTCAATCCGATGCCGGATTTCGGGCCTGGCGGAGGGAAGATCTTCTTCCATCAAGACCAGGTCATACGACTGTCCTGGTACGGCCATCGCGGCGTGCTCGGCATCGTCAATCTGGGTGACTTGAAAGTAGCGACCGCGCAAGGCGTGGCCTAGACCTTCGCCGCGTCCCAGTATTAAAATCTTGCCCTTGGTCGCAATCGGCTGTAATCCGACCGCTGTTGCTTCATACATGAGTCACCCTCCGGCCCGTAGACCTTATCTTGTTTTTGTTCTGGAGTGTAGCATCTATATTAGCCTAAGAGGAAGACCTTTATAACCCTTTTTGAGGGTAGGGGTACACCCATTTATGGATAAATGAGATTATGTTGTAAAATTCATCAATCTTCGTCGTCATCATCGGGTCCGAGCGGACGGAAGACAGGACTCTTGCCGGCCATCCGCAAGCGCTCATCGAGCGCGAGCATGACGAGTTCGGTCTCGTCTTCGGAGAGGTTGGCATCGGCATTCATGCGCTTGAGCAATGAACGTAAAGCGCTCGGGGTCGGGTCAGAGGGCGCCGCGAGAGCAAACGCATAGAGCGCGTCCTCGCGCAGTTCATCCTCGCCCCAGAAGGCCTTCAGCTTGGCGAGTTCGCCGCGCATCTGCAGATAACCCACGCCGCGGATGGCGATGCGTTGCGTCTCCAAATGCGGATCGTCCAAGTGACTGACGAAGTACTTGCCGAAGCGGCGATCCAGCGATCGCCACATAGCCTCGAGTACTTTAGGCCGGATGTCCGGATTCTGATACAGCAATACTGCCTGATCATGAATGGGCGCGTCCAACAAGGCCAAGCCCACCAGGCAACCCGCCCGCTCCTCGGCAGGGACGTCCTGATCGTTCAGTCGCTTGGTGAGTTCCGCACGGACCTCGGCGGTGTCCTCATGAGACGCGACGGCTTCCCAGGCGCGCGCGCGCACCGTCGGCTCGGCGTCGGTGCGCGCGGCCACCAGCAGCGCGGCCACAGCGGCATCCGACATGTCGTCGGTGAAGAAGCTATGGGCCGCCTCCGCCCGATCGGTGGGGTCAGTGCCCGTCCGCAGAATCTCCAGACGGGCGGGCTCGTCCATCACGCTGAAATCGGGGGCCGATACCTCGGGGTAGGATGCCCAAATATCAAAGGGTTCGTCTTCCACCTTGCTGGGCTCGCGTAGCTCATTTAAGGCGAACAACAGCTGATTGTCATTGGGCAACTCCAACAGCAGCTTCTCGATGGCCGGGATGGCCGCCGGATCGCCGTAGAGGCCCAGGCACAGCGCGCCGTCGCGCATGTCATACACCAGACGGTCGAGCAAGAGTTCTAGAATGCGGGGGTCGCGAACGCCTTTTTGGCCGAGGCCGGCCAGCAGAAAGGCCACTTCACCGGCTTGGTCTTCCTCAAGCTCTTGCGCGAGGTCGAGCAGCGGGTCCACGGCGGCGGCGCCGAAGGCCGGCAGGGCGAAGTTGAGGTCGTCGGGCACGTCGGTAGGGTCGCGACGCACCACTTCGGTAAGGTAACTGAGGGCCCGCGGATCGCGAAAGTGACGGACCATGGCGACCAGATCATCGGTAAGGTCGAGCCGGTTCTCGCTCTGCGGCGTCAAGCCAAAGCGGACGATATCTTCAATCGCCTCTGGACCACGGTCGAGGATGGCGTGCAGCCAACGCTGGTCGATGCCGATGCGGCCCTGGGCCGCTTCATCCAGCAGCGTGTAGACCGGCGTGGCGGCGTACTGTGAAGCGGGGAGCATGTTAGTAAGTCGCCCGGCCGCCGCTGGCATCAGCGACTTGTCCCGTCACGAAGCTGGCATCGGGGCTCGCCAGATAGTGCACTACCGCGGCAATCTCCTCGGGTTCACCCGTCCGGCGCATGGGGATCTTACTCGTCATATACTCTACTTGCTCCGGCGTTAATTGTTCCAGAATCTTAGTCCGCACTACGGCGGGAGTAACTGCGTTTACCGTAATTCCCTCAGTCGCTACTTCCTTGGCCAAACTCTTGGTAAGGCCAATAACTCCGGCCTTGGTGGCCGAATAAGGAATCATGTTGGGATTGCCCTCTTTACCGGCAATCGAAGCAATATTTACGATGCGGCCGTACTTACGTTCACGCATCGTCGAAATCACTGACTTACAAAAATTGAAAATGCTAGTAAGATTCACCGCGACACAAGCATTCCAATTCTCGG
>JAYVRS010000933.1:0-3664 GCA_043776185.1 Bryobacteraceae bacterium
CAGTGTCACCAGCACCATTCGCGGTAACTTTCGTCTCGAAGGGTTGCCGCCGGGTGAGTACGCGCTCTGTGCGGGGTCCGCCAATCCGAAGTTTGCCGATTCCTGTTTTTGGTTCGACGGCCGTCCTACGTTGAGCTTGGCCAATGGAGAGAAGCTCAGCGGTCAGAAAGTGGCGATCCTGGCCGGTCGTACGCTGGAGGTGCGCTTGCGCGATCCAAGCCGCCTGCTGGCGGGCAAAGACGCCGAGGGGAAATCGCGTAGCTTGTTACTGCAACTTCATGGTCCGCCCGGTAGCTTGCCGCGTATTTTACCTTCGACGCGTCCAGAGCCTGACGGCCAAACTTACCGGCTCATCGTTCCGGCCACCCAACCGGGCAATGTCAAAGGCAGTTCCGCCGGTCTGCGCATCGGGGATGAGGCGGGCCGTGAACTGCCCGCCGCCGGCTTCGCCAAACCAGTGGTCGCCCCTGCCGGCTCCTCACCTATCCAACTTGAGCTCAAAATCCTCGGCCTTGCCGTCGCCAATTCTCAGAAACTCTAGACCAATGTCCAAACCAGGGCCAAACGAACCCCGACCGTCAGGAAGGGGATTTCGAGGCTTACTGCAACGCTCTCTTCACCGGATCATCTCAAGGAACAAAATGCTGAACAACTATCTGCGCCTCACGATGCTGCTCGCCACCAGCGCCGGGCTCGTCTGCGCCCAACAACCGGTCACCATGCCGCAGAGCCCCGTCTCCGGCAATCCCGCCAATTTGGTCATTCAAGCCGATTTCTGGCAGATATTTGGTCTACGCTTCATCATCGGCACCGCCGCCGGAGCCACCTACCAAGGCACCTGCTATATTCAAATGGCCGGGCCCACCACGGTGATCCTTTATGACACCGAGTCCGGCAATCTGGTGGAGGCCGGCATGGGAGAGTTAGGAACCACCGCGACGCTCAGTACCACCCGTTGCTCGGTGAACCTGGCTGCCAGTTCCTTATCGGGTAACATCTACTCGCTGCGCATGGCGTCCACCGCGCCCAATGGCACGTCCTTGCCGGTATTCGCGGTGTACACGCTCTCGAATTGTCAGGAAAATTGCCAGTCATTGGCCACCCTGGGCTCGTGGACCGTGCAGGCGGGCACTCCGCCGCCGGTACAACCGGCCGTCCTCACCAGTCCCACGCCCAGTTCCACTTTGCCCGGCGCTGGCGCCACCTTCGCTTGGACCGCTGGTTCCGGTGTCAGTAGCTACTCGCTTCAAATCGGCACTTACCCCGGCGCGAATAACATCTCCAATCAAAGCACTGCGGCCTTGAGCTTGAATGTCGTAGGTCTGCCAACGAATGGCGCCACCGTCTATGTCAAACTCGCCTCCTGGAACGGCTCGCAATGGCTGCCCGCTAACTCTTACACCTTCACCGCCAATACGCCCCTCGTTCCGGTCCAGATCATTTCTCCGGTTCCCGGCTCCATCATCACTAACCCGTCGCCTACTATTCAAGTAACGACCGGAGTCAATGTGGGCGGCACCTGGCTGCAAACTGGCCGTGAGGCCGGTTCCGGTGAGGCCTACGAATATGTCTCTTCTGCCAGGGATATCAACATACCGTTTCTTCAATTGGCGGGCGGGCAAGTTTTTGCCACCGTCAATTCGGCCTTCCAGGGCGGCTGGTTGGCGGAATCGGCTGTGTACGGCACTCCGGGCGGCGGCGCACCCACCGCCCGTGCCTCGCGCGTCATTGCGCCGGTCGCCGGGGCGGTGCTCTCCAATTACGTTACGATCCAATGGGATGCGGGCGTCGGTGTGAGTAAAGTCCGGTTCACGGCTGGGACGGAAGCTGGCTGGACGAATTTGGCCGACCAGGAGTACTATGTCGGCACTTACTCCGCCGCACTCGGCGTCCCGGCTACTGGCCGCAGAGTCTTTATCACTCTCTACTCGCTGATCGGCAATGGTTGGCTAGCCAACACTGCCTTCTACGACACTTACAACCAGAATGCCACCGTGACGGTGACCACGGCACCCGCGCAATTGTTGGCTCCTGCGGCCCCCATTGCGAGCTCAACTTACACCTTTCAGTGGACTTCCGGCACCGGTGCCAACCTTTACTGGCTGGCTGTGGGCTCCACCGTTGACGGCACCGACTATTACAACGAGCGGAACATCGGTACCAATACGCTCAGCGCCACCGTCCGCAACCTTCCGGCCAACAATACCAGGGTTTACGCGACGCTCTACTCGCGGATCAATAACGCCTGGGTCCCTTACCGCGCCTCCCTCACGATTGTCGAGCGGCCCGTTGGTCTAATTCCTCAGTCGTTTCGCGATTGCATTAAGGTCGGCGGTTCGGGCCCGGTCTGCACGCTACCAGGAGGAACTTATTACATGTGGAATACACAGACTACCAAAGTGGTAGCTGGTCCTTATGGAGGCAATACGACGCTGTGGTTGAACGCGCCCATCGTCATCGAACGCTCGGGCATAACGGTGGGTGGAGCGCAAGAACTTCCGAAACTCGTTCGCTATGATGCCGGCGCGATAAGTAGCGATCCCGGATGCCAGCGCATGATGGATGTGGCGATTGGCGTCAGCAACCTGATCATTGAGAATATCGAGTTCGAAGGATCGGCGGGAGCGTATGCCGGTCGCTGTCGTTCCTATACTCCGCCGGGCGAGCCGCTCGCACAACCAAACACTCAGGATCTTTACTTATTGGGCCAGCACAACAACGTCACGATTCGTTATTCCGAATTCCGCAACGCGGTCGGAGCGGCCCTCGCGATTTATGGGTCAAATATCGATGGCGTTACGATCACCTGGAACAGGTTCGTCGAGCCTAATTTGGTCGGGATTCTCATCGGAAATAACGGGGTATGGAATGGCAATGTGGGCCCTAACGCCCCGGGTTTCTATACACCTCAACACACATACTGCGACGTGATATCTGGGGGCCTTCCGGCAGCCGCCACAGCAGACGTTCCCCATAATATATTGATATCCCTGAATGTTTTCCTTCGAAGCTGGACTGGCGCGGTTGCACTCAACCGTTCTCGCCAGGTGGTCGTCCAAGATAATAGTTTTACTGATAACTATCAGAAGCCATATGACTCTTCCGGTGGGACCATGAACACCACAGAATGTGATTACGACACGAAGATCCTGGGGAATATATTTAGTGGAACGGGATTGAATCTCGGCTCTGGCTATAGCACCCAGGCTTTGGAACTGCACGGTCACAAAGAACTTGTTCAAAATAACACCATTCGCGGCTACCCTTACAACGCGATCCTTGCCCGTAGCACGAAAGATCTGGTCATCAATACCAACAATACATTGGAGGGCAACGGGCGTGCCACCGACAACGCCGAGTCAGGAATCGACATTTGGAATCAAGTTAGGTACCGGGTCACTACCGGCGTAACCATTCAGAATAACGCCATCACCAACAGTGTTCCTTCGCCTGGTATCCCTGGGAGACTTCCGTTCGCTGTAAGGTTTAGCACACACGCCTGTAACGGTAACGCTCCTCCAGTCCAGGACTGCGCTCAGACCGCCAGTTTCAGCGTGATTAATGGCGTTCAGGTGCTGTCAAATCTGTTTAGCGGTATGACTTCGGCCGCGTATTGCGTGATGAACAGCGTCATGGCACCGAACGGCTGGAGCTTACAGAGCGG
>JAYVRS010000934.1:0-3663 GCA_043776185.1 Bryobacteraceae bacterium
GAAGCCGCCACCGACGTCGAGATGCTGGGTGACATGGTGATGGCCGCCGTCAACGAAGCCGCCGCCAAGGTCGACACCCAGGCGCAGGCTAAGATGGGCGGCATGCTGGGCGGCATGGGCCTGCCCCCCGGGCTCTTCTAGCCATGCCCGACTTCGCCGAACCGCTCGCCCGGCTGATTCACGAATTCAAACGCCTGCCCGGCGTGGGGCAGAAGTCCGCGCAACGCTTGGCCTTCTTTGTCCTGCGCAGTTCGCGCGACGATGCCGCGCGGCTCTCGCAAGCCGTGCTCGACGTCAAGGACAAGCTGGGCCTGTGCGCCCGCTGTGGCAACATCTCCGATGCCGAGTTGTGTACCTTCTGCCGCGACCCGCATCGCGATCTCACCATGATCTGCGTGGTGGAAGAGCCCCACAACATCCTGCCCATCGAGACCACGCGCACCTTTGAGGGCGTCTATCATGTGCTGCACGGCTCGATTTCGCCTTTGCGCGGCATGGGCCCCGATCAGCTGCAGATCAAGGGTTTGCTGGAGCGTCTTACCGACGTTCGCGAAGTGATCATTGCTACCAATCCGACGGTGGAAGGCGAGGCCACGGCCGTGTACTTGTCACGTTTGCTGAAGCCGCTCGGTGTCCCCGTCACCCGTATCGCCATGGGCATCCCGGTCGGCAGCGACCTTGAATTTGCCGACGAAGTGACGATGTCCAAGTCGCTCGAAAATCGGCGGAGCATGTAAGTGGCGCATCGTGTCGTGATCCTAGGTGGCGGTTTTGGCGGCCTCTATGCGGCCCAAGCCTTGAAGCGCGTTGACATTGAGCTGATTATGGTGGACCGCCGCAACTTCCATCTCTTTCAACCGCTGCTGTATCAAGTGGCCACCGGATCGCTTTCCCCGGGCGAAATCGCCGCCCCGCTGCGCACCGTACTCGCGAGCCAGAAGAACTCCCGCGTGCTGCTCGACGAAGCCATCGGCCTTGATGCCGCCAACCGCCAACTCATTCTGGCCGATAGCGGTCCACTGTCCTACGACACGCTGATCATCGCCACGGGTTCGCGTACTTCGTACTTCGGCAATGACCAATGGGAGGAGTTCGCCCCGGGACTCAAGACCATCGAAGACGCCACGCGCATGCGCCACAAGACGCTGATCGCCTTCGAAGAAGCCGAACGTGAACCGGACCTCGCCGCGCGCCAAGCCTGGCTCACCTTCATCGTGGTGGGCGGCGGGCCGACGGGCGTGGAACTAGCCGGCGCGTTGGGCGAGATGGCCAACGACACCATGAAGAACGAGTTCGACAACATCAACCCGGAGGATGCCCGCATTATGCTCCTCGATGGCGGCGAACGCATTCTGTCGAACTATCCGGAAGAGAGTTCGACCGCGGCCGTGAATTCGTTGATCAAGCTGGGCGTGCGCACGCGCAATAAGGTCCGCGTGGTGGGCGTCGATGCCGAGGGCGTCACGATAAAGACGGCCACCGGCGAAGAGCGCATCGCGGCTAAGACCGTGCTGTGGGGCGCGGGCGTGCGCGCCTCGGAGTTCGGCAAAGTGCTCGGCGAGCAAGCCGGTGCGCCTCTGGACAAAGGCGGCCGCGTCCTGGTGGCGCCCGACCTCACCGTCCCCGGCCATCCCGAAATCTTCGTCGTCGGAGACCTCACTTCGATGACCCAGGACGGCCAACCCCTGCCCGGCGTGGCACCCACGGCCATGCAGCAAGGCAAGTACGCCGCCCACGTCATCCAAGCCAGGCTCGACGGTTCGGCCGCCCCCCCACCCTTCCGCTACTTCGACAAAGGCTCCTTAGCCGTCATCGGCCGTTCCTCCGCCGTCGCCTACTTCGACGGGTTCGGCAAGATGAAATTTTCGGGAATGTTTGCGTGGCTCTTGTGGCTCTTCATCCACCTGATGTACATCGTCGAATTCCAGAACCGCGTCCTGGTCTTCATCCGCTGGGGGTTCAACTTCCTCACCTTCCAACGCGGCGCGCGGCTGATTACAGGCCAATCCGGCTGGTCACGCAAGCCGAAGTAACGCGACTCGACCTGGCGCGGACTTCAGCGCGGCCGCGGTCACACGGCATGACTCTCGGATCAGCGTCAGACCCGTCGAATATTTCGCTGGTACTTGCCTGCTCACTACAACTCAAAATTCCGCCTTTCGCAGCGGGCCTGTTCAAAGGCCGCCGTGGATTGCCTCCGATTTCCCTTAGGGCTAACGGCCCGCCCGGGAGCTAGCGGCTCTTCCGCCACAGCGGCTTTGGCCCCGTTTTCCATGTCAACGTTCGCTTCGATGGTTGCGATTTGATATATACTCCGTTAGTCCGCAAGTCCCCATCGGGGATCTCGGACGCAGGTGGGGAAGCGAATCCTCCCGCCCAAAAGGAACAACAATGAAGAGCAGTTTACGAATTATGATGGCGACGGTCGCGATGGCGGCTGTGGCGTTTTGTGCCGATAACACCCTCGGCACCTGGAAACTGAATGCGGCGAAGTCGAAAGCGGCAGCGGGAGTGTCGCCGATCAAGAGCCTGACCGTGGTGCGTGCCGCCGCAGGAGACGCCGTCAAGGTGAGCGTGAAAGGCGAACGGGAAGACGGCACGAAAATCGACGCCAGCTATACGGCGAAGTACGACAGCAAAACCGTGACGATTTCGGGCGGCGGCCTGGGCTACGACACCTTAGCGATCAAACAAGTGGATGCAGATACACTCACGGACACTCGCTCGAAGAAGGGCGGCAAGTACAAAGGAACCGGCAAGTTTGCGGTATCCAAAGATGGCAAGTCGGCGACGCTTAGCACCAAAGGCATTGGGGCGGATGGCAAACCATTCGAAGCCATGACCGCCTACGACAAGCAGTAGTAAGAGACGGTGAAGCAGATCGACCCGTCACCGGACCGAAGCCGGTGGCGGTGCTCGTGGGATTCAGGGACACGTTGGAGGAGCGCTGATTCGGCACCGCCTGACGGAGAGGTGACCGAGCCCCCGATGGTCGAAGTTCCGACCCGCACCCTAAATATCTACACGGCCATTCCCGAGACCTCGATTGGCCCCTACAAACTGATCCGGAAGCTCGGGGAAGGCGGGATGGGCGTCGTCTTTCATGCGCAACAACGTCAGCCCATCCGCCGGGACCTAGCGCTCAAAGTAATGGGGCCCGGCACTGGAAATGGCGTCTGTTGTCGCCGCGTTGGGTGAGATGCAACCAGTAACCGGGCGGCGCGAAGCGAAGTCTGCGTGGCATTTTGCTCTCCGTTAGATAGGTGTTTTTGGAGGGGGAAATTCTCACTGACTTTGCAAAAATGCGTTCGGGCTGTGGTTTTGTGCAGGGGGGAAGTCCGCAAGTGGTTGATTTGAGGGAATTTGCGGCAAAAAGGTACCACCCCGTGGCACCCCGCGGTGGATGGCCCCGTTTTCCATGATTGCAGGAATCCAGAGGATCGGGATAGGGGAAAACTTCACGGCTCCGCCCCTCCGACACCACCGACTGACAGCAATTCTGACACCAGCGATTACTGCCTCCGGGTTGAGACTTTGCTCCTCCCCCGTTCAGGCGTAGCACGGACTGCAGAGAATGTGGGCGCGGTGGAGACGTTTCAAAATGAACCTGGCGGTTTCAAAGTGGGACAAGAGGTCGTTTCATTTCGGTCTCCCCAAAAAGTG
>JAYVRS010000935.1:0-3654 GCA_043776185.1 Bryobacteraceae bacterium
ACCCTTGGAAAACCCGATCATGCCGATACGGGCCGCATCGGCATCGGGGCGGGTCTCGATCCAGTCGATGAGCCGCATGATGTCCCACACGGTGTCGTAGAGGAAGGGATGTTCGCCGCTACCGCGATAGGCGCGCAACATAGCATCCACGTACGCGGTCGATCCCTTGACGGCCTTCGCGCGCTCACCATGATAACGGCCATCGATGGCGATGGCGAGGAAGCCTCGCGCGGCCAGGTCTTCAAGCAGCGGAAGCTGCGATTCCTTGTTGCCACCGGTACCATGCAGCGCAACGACCACGGGTAGTTTGCCGGACGTGGTGCGCGGTTTCACAAGCAGCCCTGTAACGCGCTGACCGGCCTCCGCGGCGAAGCTAAAGTGGAACTGTTCGAACGTGCTGTTCCCTTCCAGCCGTTTCAATTCTGCGGACAAGGGCACCCGGGGGCGATCAATCAGTTTCAGAAACGCCACGGCCTGCGGGGCGACCCGAGGGGCAGCTTGAATAGTCATGATGATCACCGGGAGTAAGGCTGCGAGATAAATCTTCATCAGATTGATTAGATCACTAATGCGGCGACCAAGTGAAAACTGGTGTGCCACGATATCTCGGAATGCGCCGATACATCGAATGTTGGGAAGACGAAACGAACCCGGGAGTCGTTGATTCTATAGGGCTGGCGTTTCAGGCTAGTCTCGGACGGGCCGGAGGCTTGGCCCATTCGAACGGGTACGAAACGAACCCGGGAGTTGTTGATTTTAATGAACAATCGTGATTTTCGGGGATTAGTCCGGATTTGTAACTGGGAACACATCCTCAGCATATCAACCGTGTCCAAGCGAATTAGCTCAAACGGCTGATTCCACATGGCCAATGCTTCGTGACCGGAGATGAGCCTCATGCGGATGAATCGCCGTGACCGATGTGGAAGCCAATGGCCGGTGGTATCAGCAGCTATTGGGTTGTTAAACCGCGGAGCGTCCAGAGGCGACTGTGCGCGCGGTGCGACGGGTGGCGGGGCTTGAATAGATCGGCCGGTCGGCGGGGATTTCTGTTACGGGAATAAAAGAGGGATTTGGTCTGTAGCGGACGCTTTCCGCGGTTTGGCGACCTTCGCCTTGGATGCCTTCTTGGGCGTTGACGCTGGCCGCCGACCACCCGCTTTGCGACTGCCGTGGCGAGCCGCTACTTGCTTCGCTTCGGCGCGCGTGGCGTCCTGTCGTCGAATGGAAATGATTCGCTCGCGCGCTACGGCGATGGCGGTGGCATGATCCACAATCGGCAGGGGATAACCATTAACTGATCCTAGCCAAGGCTGGTGGAGGTGTTCGGCCGGGACGGCCGCCAATTCCGGAACCCAGCGGCGGATGAACGATCCACCAGGGTCCTGATCGAGGCCCTGTTTGGTGGGGCTATAGATGCGGATCGTATTGATACCGGAGGTTCCGGATTGCATTTGGAATTGGCTGTAATGAATGCCCGGTTCATAGTCGAGAAACAAGCCGGCCAGATACAGGGCAGGCCGGCGCCAGTGCAGCCACAAATGATATGAGGCGAACGACACGAGCATCGCCCGCATGCGGAAATTGATCCAACCAGTCGCCTGCAAGTAACGCATGCAAGCATCCACAAAGGGATATCCCGTGCGTCCGGCCTTCCAGGCTTCGAAGCGCTCGTTACTGAACTCGCCTTCCCTCAGGCCGTCGTAGGCGCGCACTACATTCTCAAACTCGATGCGCGGCTCGTCTTCCAGCTTTTGGATGAAATGGCAGTGCCAATGAAGGCGGGCGTCGAACGATCGCAGCGATTGGCGCCAGATTTTGGATTCCTCAGCCCGATCTCCCTGGAGGTCTCTCACGCGACGCCGCGTGGCCTGGACGATCTCTCGCATCGAAAGTTGTCCCCACGCGAGAAATGGGCTCAAACGCGAGCAGGCGCTCGCTGCCGTTAGGGGACTAGACATCTCCGTCGTATAACGAAAGCCGCGACCGGAGAGGAAAGAATCGAGAAGAGCGAAGCCAGCGGCACGCGTTCCGCCCGGCCAAGTGTCCGGGGCGGCAAGGTCTGGCAGAGGGAGCGATTCCAGGGGGCCTACGGGGGTCAACTGGCTTGGCGGGGGCGTAACCGGTTCCGCCATGCGCTCTTCCCAGCGCTTTGACCAGCCGTCCCGGTTGACTAACCGTCGCACCACTCCGTTTTGCGGGAGCTCTGTGAATTGAACGCCGCTCGACTTGGCCCAACGCCGCACATCGCGGTCACGCTGGTAGGAGATCCCATTCCCCGTTTCTTCGTGAGACCAAAGGGCCACGGAGCCGTAGCGTTGGCGAAGTTCTTCCAACACGGCTGCCGGAGGTCCCCGCCGCAGCACCAGAGGTTGACCTAGCACGCGAAGCTCTTGATCCAAGCCGCTAAGACCGTGACGCTGAAAGGCCCAGTGACGCGCGCTGGAGTCCGGCGCGTTCAGCAACTGATCCTCAAGGATAAAGAGCGGCAAAACGGGTCCGCGCTGACTGGCGGCGGACAGCGGACGGTGGTCACTCGTGCGGAGATCGCGCTTGAACCAGACAATTTGCACCATGCGAATGAATCCTCAGGCAGGCGTCCGGCGGAATGGCGTTGTCGATACTTTTGCGGAGCTTCACGCCGGACTGCACGCTATTGTCAGAGACGGCCTTGCTTCTCAAAGATGTAAGAAATTCGCTCGTCTGGAAGGGCAGCCAGTAGTGAGTCTTAGCGCTCGCCGAGTAACTGAAGGGCTTCGTGGGCGACGCGTTTGGGAGTTACTAGGCGTAGGCAGGCTAAGTGGGCGGCGGGGTCAGTTAGTGGGCATTCGCGTTCGAAACAGGGGCTGCAAGGGACGGGTTCGCGGATGACTCGGCTTAAGGGGCCGGTGGGGCCGGTGGCGATGTGGCTGGTGGAGCCGAAGATGGCGACGGTGGGGACGCCTAGGGCGGAGGCGACGTGCATGGGTCCGGAGTCGTTGGTGAGGACGAGGTCGCAGGCGGCGAGGAGTTCGACGAATTCCCCCAGGCTGGTTTGCCCGGCGAAGGACTGGGCCCGCCCGTCGAGGTGATGGTTCACTTCATCGCAGATGGCGGCTTCGTCCTTCGAGCCAAATAGGAGGATGCGGGCTTGGTGGTGAGCAGCGACTTCGCGAACGGCGTGGGCGAAATTTTCGGGAGCCCAGCGTTTGGCTCCTCCGAAGGCGGCGCCCGGGCAGACGCCGATGATACGGCCTTCTCCTAGGCGCTTACGGCCTTCGAGACGGGCTTCTTTGGCGCCGTCGAGGCGAATGATGATCTCGGCGGGAAGGGAGTCGATGAGGCCGGCGCGTCTCAAGAGTTCCAGATAGTGAAAGCTCTGGTGGGGTGGCGTTTCGCCTGGCAGAATGCGCGGAATGCGGTCAGTGAGGAGCCAGCCGCGGGCATCACGTTGGAAGCCAACACGGCGGGGAATGCGAGCGAGCCAAGCGGGCAGGGCCGAGTCGAAGGAGTTGGGGAGGATGATGGCGAGGTCGAAGCGATGTTCGGCGAGCGAGCGGCCGACGCGCCATTTTTCAGCGAAATCGCGGGGGCCGCGTTGGGCGCGCCAAGGGATGAGTTCGTCGCAGAAGGGCTCGCGGCCGTAGAGGTCAGCCACCCAGGGCATGGCGAGCA
>JAYVRS010000936.1:0-12811 GCA_043776185.1 Bryobacteraceae bacterium
CACCCGCCAATTCCACCGACGCCCATTCGGCCCATAGGTTGATGCCGGTAGCGGCCTCCACTAAGTCCGCGATGTGGGCGCCGCCCACGCGGGCCGAGGTCTCGAGAAAATGGATTTTGCCATCACGCTCGGCCACAATGAATTCGGTGTGGGAGATGCCGCGTTTCAATCCCAAAGCCGAAAGCACCAACTGATTCTGCCGTAACAACCCCTGCGCCAGCGGACTGCCGCGCTCCAGCAACCGCGTCGTAAAGATGCCGCCGGACTGCGACACATCGAGCGGTGGACGCCCATAACGGCTGGCGACCGCAAAAAGAATGTGGTCATGGTCGACGATAGAATCGACATGGCAAATGTCGCCGGGAATGAACTGCTCCACCAGATAGTTGGATTGTTCGTCGCCCAGCGCGTGAATGTGGCCCCACAGTTCTTCTGCCGTTTGTACTTTGTGGATGCCAATGGCGCCGGCCAGAAATCGCGGTTTCAGCACCCAGGGGGGAGCCACGCCCTGGGTAAACTCGTGGACGCGTTGATGGTTGAGCACATGCACAAAAGGAGGAATGTGGAGCGCGGCCGTTTGCGCCTTCATCCGCATGGCCAGTTTGTCGCGAAAGTGGCGCGTAGTGGTCTCGCCCATGCCGGGGATGCGCAGGTGCTCACGCAGAAACGCGGCCAGTTCGAGGTCAAAGTCGTCCAGCGGCACCAGGCGATCAATCTGCTCCGTGCGCGCCAGATAGGCCACGGTATTAAGCGTATGCTGCCGATTCCACTTCTTGTCGACGTCGGGCATGTAGAAGATTTCGTCGATGGATTCGGTGGGCCAGTGGGCAGATTCGCGAAGGCTTTCGCTGGTGAGTAACAAGACGCGAGCGCCCTGTCGCTTGGCTTCCCGCAGAAAGGCGTGGCCTTTTTCGTAACTGGCGATAGCGAGCAGCGTTAATTGTTGGGCGGGGGGCATGGCAAATCCTATGGCGGACGCGCTATCTTAAAAGTCGTGACTCGATTATTAATGACGACTGGTCTGGCCGCATCCTTGGCCGCCAACCTAGCTTTTGCACAAGATAGCACAATGAAAAAGGCGGTAGCCGCGGTGAAGTCCGTAACGGCTGCCCCGAAGCCTGCTGCCGCGGTTCCCGCGAAGCCGGCCATTACCCCAGCCAAACCCACCCTGGCGGCGAAGCCCATGATCAGCGGGAAACCCGTGGTCGGCGCGCCAGTTCCGGGTGCCAACCCCGTCGTGCTGACGGTGGGTGCGGAGACCATTACCAAGGCCGATTTTGAAGCCTTTCTGGCGGGTTTGCCCGACCAGGTAAAGGCGCAAATGGCCAACGTTCCGAAGAAACGCATTGCCGAGCAGATCGCCGACATTAAGGTCTACGCCGCCGAAGCGCGCCGCCGCCATCTGGACCAAACCCCCATGGCCAAGATCGAGATGGATCAAGCCCTGGCCAGCTCCTTGTTTCGCGACATTCAGTCGAAGAACAATCCGACCGAGGCCGACATGGTGGCCTACTACGAGAAGAACAAGGCACAATACGAGAAGCTGAAGGCGCGCCATATTTTGTTGCGCTTCAAAGGCTCGCCGGTGCCGGTGAAGGAAGGTCAGAAGGACCTTACTAAGGAAGAGACCTTAGCCAAGGCGCTGGAGATCAAGAAGGCGCTCGACGCCGGCGGCGACTTTGCCGAGATCGCGAAAAAGGAAAGTGACGATGCCGGTTCCGGCGCCAACGGCGGCGACCTGGGTGCTTTCGGACGCGGAATGATGGTGCCGCCCTTTGAACAGGCCGCCTTCGCGCTGCCCATCGGCAAAGTGAGCGACCCGGTGGAGTCGCAGTTCGGCTACCACATCATTCAGGTGCAGGAGCAGTTGGGCAAGACCTTCGCCAGCGTCAAAGCGGAGATCGAGCCGAAGTTGAAACCGGAACTCGCGCAAAAGTCGATGCAGGACATCAAAGCCGCGTCGAAGGTCGTCTTCAACGATACTTACTTCGCTGAACCCGTGCCACCGGCCCCTCCGGCCGCCCCGGCACCTCCCGCGGCTAAGCCCTAGTTTTCTTCTTCCACGCCTAACGAGCCGTAAGCGTCATGCTGATGCATGAGACATACTACGGCTCGTTTGCTTTTGGGAACCATCGTGGCGGTAGCTTTGCTGGTGGGCGCACAGGTCCTGGTGCCGCGCAAGGCCCGTCCCGGCGACTATCCGCCTTGGGAAGTGAAGGTGGTGCAGCCCGTCGAGATCAGCCCGGCCCGCTACCGGCAGGTCACCGAGCGCGAATTGAACGACGTCGCCATTCAAGGTTGGGAACTGGTTGGCGTCGCGCCTTACACGTACCTCAATGAAGAGCGTGGCAAAGAGAAGACCATGGTCACCCAGACCTATCCCACTTACGTCTTCAAGCGTCTACGCAAAGAGAACTAGACCTCGCCCTTGCGAATCTGTTCCGCCAAATAATCCGTGGCGCGCCACGACAAGGCCAGGATCGTCAAGGTCGGGTTCTTCTCGCTGGCCGTGGTGAACGCTGCGCCGTCGACGACGAAAACATTCTTGACGTCGTGCATTTGGCAAAAGCCATTGAGCGCGCTGCGCTTAGGGTCGCGCCCCATGCGGACCGTACCGTGTTCATGAATCGCGCTGCCCGCCACGTCCACCACCCCGCGTTCAAACGGCAGGATCTCGGCCTTGGCCGCACGCATCACCTGCTCGGCCGTATCGTACATGTCGACCAGCATCTTCTTCTCGTTTTCGCGGATCCGGTATTCGATCTTGGCGATCGGCAACCCATAGCGATCCACCCTCTTCGGGTCGACAATCACGCGATTGTCTTTGTACGGCAGCACTTCGCCATAAGGGTGCATGGCCACCAGCGCCGGGAAGTGCTTCTTGATGTTCTGCTTCAAACCCGCGCCATAGCCAGGCATTTGCTTGGCCCAACTGGCCAGCCCAGGCTGCGCGCCGATGTTCCAGAACTGCGAGCCATAGCCGCGTAGATAATCGCGCTTGGGCCCGCGATGGTTGAAGCGCGGCAGGTAGATGTGTTCGCCGCCGATGCCGTCGTCGTTCATGGTCTTGGTGCCCATCAGTTCGGGCGCGAAGCCATACATGTGGAAGCGGACCTGTTCGCAAAGATAGCGGCCGATGACGTCCGACGAGTTGCCGATGCCATTCGGGAAGCGCTCACTCTTCGAATTGAGCAGAATGCGCGTGGAATCCACGCAGGCCGCGCCGATAATGACGCGCTTGGCGAGCACGGTGTGCTCTTCCTTCGTGCGGCGGTCGAAGTACTGCACGCCCCGCGCGAGCCCATCGTCGCCCACCAGGATGCGGCCCACCACCGCGTTGTCCACCAGCTTAAGATTGCCGGTCTTGAAGGCGGGCTCAATGAGATAGTCGCTCGCATTGAAGAACGCGCCCACGTCGCAACCGCGGCCACAGGCACCGCAATAGTGGCAGGGTCCGCGGCCGTTGTGCTCCTTGGTTAGGACCGCCTTGCGTTGCGCGACGACCTCGATGCCCACGGACTTCGCCGCGCGCTGCATCAGCCGTTCGCCACAGCGCGGGGCGGGAGGCGGCAGGTGAAATTTGGAGCCGGGCAGGGAATCCTGGTCGTCGTCGCCACCACAGACGCCGATCAGCTGCTCCACCTGGTCGTAGTAAGGCGCGACGTCCTTGTAGCGAATGGGCCAATCGATCTCCCAGCCGTCGTGCTCGGCGGAGGCGAAGTCGAGGTCGGCATAGCGCAAGGCCACTCGTCCCCAGACGTTGGTGCGGCCACCCCGTCCCCACACGCGGACCAAGTAAAAATAGGGGTCCGAGTGGTAGGGCTGTTCGTTGTTGTCGACGAAGAATTGGGGCGGCTTCTGCCCGGCATCGAGCTTCCTCTGGCTCTCCCACGGCTTCACATGGCTCCAAAAGCCACCGCGGTTGAACTTCTCGCCCGCGTCGAGCATCAGAACTTTGACGCCTTTGCGCGTCAGATTCCAGGCGGCCATGCCTCCGGCGGCACCGCTGCCGACGATGATGACGTCGTGGATTTCGGGGCTCTTCTGTACCTGCGCCATCTTAGCTGTGCTCCGGGTGCGTGCAGCCTTCAAATTTGGCCACGTAGGTGTTCGCATTCCAGCCGAGCTCGGTCTGCAGTCCTTCGCGCGTGTTGTAGTACTGCTCGATGGTGGTTTCCTTTAGGCGCTTGAAATGCTTGGCGCCCGCAGTGCCGCTTTCGGTATTGAGGCGCGTCAGCAGCGGCTCCCGGCCACCCTTCTGCTTCCCCAGCCAAGCCAGCGTGGCATGCCAAGCCTTGCCTGTGGCAGGTGTCCGGTGGCAGAGCCCGTCGATCAGATAGTGGACGTTGGCGTCGCGCGCACCGGGCGTGTCCGTGCGCGGCACGATCAACTCCACCCACTCGCCCAGGTCCCGCAATTGGGCGGCCGAAAAGTACTTGGCCACCGGCTTGGCTCCATCCGGCGGTGTTTCGTCTGCGTGCTGATGTGGCTGCTGGGCCAGGGCAGGGAGCACCGTCAAAACGGCTAAGCCTTTGAGCGCGTCACGTCGATCAGACATATGCCTAATAGTCTATAGCGAAGGAACCCTTACAATAGGGGCTCTATGTATTGGCTGGGCATTGACGTGGGAACTGGCGGCAGCCGCGCGCTGCTGATTGACGAATCGGGTGCCGTGAAACACGCCCACACGGTGGCGCATCGCGAGATGACCATGGAGCGTCCGCTATGGGCGGAGCAGGATCCGGATGACTGGTGGGCGGCAAGTGCCCAGGCCATTCAAGGCGTTCTGCAGGACGCGCAGGTGGATGGCGCGCGGATTGCCGGCATCGGGCTCTCCGGGCAAATGCATGGCTCGGTGCTGCTCGATGCCGATGGCCGCGTCATTCGTCCGGCTTTGATTTGGTGCGACCAGCGTAGCCAAGCTCAGGTCGACGCCATCAACGCTAAGGTGGGTGTTGAGAATGTGCTGGCCTATACGGCCAATCCCGTTCTGACGGGCTTCACTTTGCCCAAGTTACTCTGGGTGCGAGACCATGAGCCCGCTAACTACGAGCGCCTTCGGCACTTACTGCTGCCCAAAGACTATCTGCGCTACAAGTTAACTGGAGAGTTTGCCAGCGAAGTGTCGGACGCCTCAGGCACGGCGCTGTTCGATGTCGTGAATCGTTGTTGGTCCAAGGAGATGGTTTCTCTACTGGGGTTGGACGCGAGTATCTTGCCGCGTGTGTATGAGTCGGCGGAAGTGACCGGCGTGATTTCGCCGGAAGCCGCGATGGCCACCGGCTTGAAAGCCGGGACGCCCGTGGTGGGCGGTGGCGGTGACCAGGCCGCCAGTGCCGTCGGCAATGGCATCGTCAGCCCAGGGATTGTCTCCTGCACCATCGGCACCTCGGGCGTGGTCTTCGCCCATCTTGACCAACCTAATTTTGATCCACTGGGTCGCGTGCATACCTTCTGCCATGCCGTGCCGGGTAAGTGGCATGTGATGGGGGTTACTCAGGGGGCCGGGCTCAGCTTACAGTGGTTCCGCAATCAATTGGCCCCCGGAGTAAGTTATGACGACCTGATGTCCGAAGCGGCTACCGCACCCGCTGGAAGTGAAGGTCTATTCTGGTCACCTTACCTCATGGGTGAGCGGACCCCGCACCTGGACGCGCTGGCCCGTGGCGGTTGGTTAGGGCTGACGGCGAGCCATCGGCGCGCGCACCTCATCCGCTCGTTAGTGGAGGGAGTAAGTTACTCCCTTAAAGACTGCTTGGAGCTATTGCATGGCTTAGGCGTGGATCCGGCCACCGTGCGCCTTTCGGGGGGTGGGGCCAAGAGTCCGTTCTGGCGGCAGTTACTCGCCAATGTCTTTGCGACACGTGTAAGTACGCTGGCAAGTCAGGAAGGGTCGGCCTATGGCGCGGCGTTACTCGCCGCCGTCGGCACCGGCGCTTACGCCAGTGTTCCGGAGGCTTGTGCCGCCACGATCCGCGAAGTGGACTCGCTGGCACCGCAGTCTGCGGAGTCTGTGACCTACCAGCGCGGCTACGAAGTCTACCGAACACTCTATCCCACCTTGAAGCCTCTTTATCGCGAAATGGGCCAAGTCTAAGTGGAACAGAATGACGGGCCATTTTACGATGCTTTGGCGGCGCTCTATAACCAGGACTGGGGCACTGTCTACTTACAGACGGCACGCAAGCAATTTGCGAAACATCTGAAGCCGCATCTGCCCGTGGGCTCCAGCATCCTCGACCTTTGTTGCGGCACTGGCCAAATGGCCGCCGCCCTCGTCGCCGATGGCTACCAAGTTACTGGCGTTGACCTGTCACCCGGCATGATTGCTTATGCGAGGGTTCAGGCTCCGGACGCCCGATTCGTCGTGGGCGAGATGGCGGAGTTTGCCTTAGGAGAGCGCTTCGACGCCGTCATCTGCAGCTTCAATAGTTTGAACCACGCCCGCGGCCCGCGTCACTTAGCCCGCACTTTGCAAAACGTGCACCATCACTTACTGCCGGGCGGCTGGTTCTTCGGCGACTTAGTGCTCGCGGAAGGTTACGCCAATAGCTGGAATCGCACGGCGACAGTCGATGTCGATGGTGGCGAGTGTCAGCTCGTTTTTCGCTACGAGCCCCGTCGGCAGCGAGCTTACTGCGACGCGACTTTGCGCATGGAAGGCCAGACTCAACTGCCGGTGCGGATGCGTCAGCACGTCTTTGCCCCGAAGGAGATCTACGAAGCCTGCGCCATAGCGGGGTTACACGTGGAAGGCTTGCTTCCTTTACCAGGCGATCCTCCAACGGGACGAGTGCTGCTACTGGCCCGTCGCGCTGGGTAGTTGGCATTCGGAGTCTCTCGCGACTAATCGGCTATACTGGGGCGGTGTCAGGCTAGTAACGCACCCCCTCCCTTGACGGTCGGGGTTCGTCAAAGCCCTGGATTCAGAGACTCAAACAAACCCTGACCCTGAGGGAGGGGATCCTGTTCGGTAAGAAATGATTCGACATTAGTTTGTTGTCAGGCTATTAGAACTGCTGTGTTGAGATAGTGCAGGGAGCGTCGTTATGGATGACAGAGCGTTGGTAAGACGTCTAATAGAAGTCGGCGTCGCCGCGCACCAACGCGACCAAGAGTCCTATGCAAGACCATCCGATGACGTTGATCTTAAAACCGTCGGTGCCGCAAGAATCGCCAACTGGCTCGAGGTACTGGGTGGTCATCGAATGATTGGAGATGTTCAGCCTTGCTTCACGAGTTCGGGGGCTGGATTCGAGTTCCAGGTTACCGCCGATGCCCTGCAAGTCACATCCGAAACGTGTCGATTCGAAACGTGGTTGAACACCTTGGTTCCCTCATCTCCTTCGTTCGATGTCTTCATCAGTTACGCCACAGGCGACTCAGGGATCGCAGATGAATTGAGAGGTGATCTCGAGAGTAATGGTCTTCGATGCTTCATGGCAGCGAAGGACATTCAGATTGCCGCGGAATGGCAAGATTCTATTCGTGAAGCGCTGATGGGATCGAAGCGAGTTTTGGTTCTATTGACTCCACGATCAATCAATCGTCCATGGGTTTTAATGGAGACAGGTGCGGCGTGGGCACTTGGTAAGCCACTGATTCCTGCGTTGTCCCACGTTGCTACGAGCGAGTTGCTCGACCCGATCCGTAGATATCAGGGAAGGGTGATTGAAACGAGGGTTCAAAGACAGGCCTTAGTCCAAGAACTTATTGGCTGAATATCGAGCGAGAAAGAATGAATAGATACGAGATCGTTCTCTATCGCAGTCAGGAGATCATGAATTTATCGCCGAAGTTCCCGAACTGGTGGGTGGCATGGCTAATGGTACAACTCGTCAAAGATGCCTTGGCCAAGGTGGATGTCATCATCGAAGAATGGACAGTGATCGCCATCGAACTGGGCCGCCCGATTCCGGAATCCAGCCGTCAGTTCGGTTAGAGATAGTTGTTCAATTCGTCGTCACGTGTTGGGTGGCGATTGGGGCCAGGGTAATTCTTAAAGCAAATTGCTCAGATCCTGCGACTTGATGCCGCAATCGGACAAGATCTTCCTTAACAATCCCAAGCCTAGCGCGCGAGTGCGAAGCGGAATGACGGTAGCGCGACCGTCCGGATGCCGCAGAAAATGGTGACTTCCTCGGACACGTTCCAAAACGAAACCAGCGCGTTCCAAAGCCCGAATGAGTTCTTTTCCCGTGGGACGCGGGAGCGTGCTCATGCCGCGACAGTCACGCGTTGAATGCCGACGAACTCCAGGTTGCTCGGCTCCTGGCTTTCTACTTCGAGGCAAAGCTCGATGGCTTCGCGAATTTCCACCACAAGTTCGTCAAGCGATGAGGCATCGGTGTGGCATCCGGGCAACTGGGGTACCGAGGCCACATACATGCCCTCTTCATCCCGCTCGATCACGACGTCAAACTGGCGTGCCATTACTCTAGTCTAACTCTTGGGCTTGGGCCGCCGATCAACTAAGTTTTCGTCAACTTCGCCAGTAACCCCAACTTGCCGGCCGCCGCACCCGAGTCAATTGACTCTGCCGCCAGCCGAACGCCGTTAACAAAATCCGGAACCAAGCCGCATACTACCAGCGCGCCTGCGGCATTCACCAAGACGATGTCGCGTCGCGGGCCTAGCGCTCCCGCTAGCACCTCGCGAGCTAGACCGGCATTGGTCAGCGCGTCTCCGCCGGACAACGCTTCCAGCGGCGCGCGCGACAGTCCGAAGTCCGAAGGCTGCACTTGTCGCTCCTCCACTTGGCCCGTCCGGACATCGAACAGCCACGTGGCGCCCGCGAGCGAGATCTCATCCAGGCCATCGGCGCCATGCACCACGAAGGCGCGCTCGGTGCCCAACAGAGCCAAGGCTTCGGCCATGCGCTTGGCGACGTCATAGGACGGGGCGCCGATCAGCTGAAACGGCGCGCCGGCCGGATTCGACAAAGGCCCCAGAAAGTTGAAGGCGGTACGCAACTTGAGTTCGCGGCGGATGGGCTGCACGTGGCGCATGGCCGGATGGTGCGAGGGCGCAAACAGAAAGGCGATACCGGCTTCTCGCAAGCAACGCTCGCCGTCGGCCGCGGGCAATCCCACGCGCACGCCCAACGCCTCTAAGACGTCGGCGCTGCCCGACTGCGACGAGATGGAGCGGTTGCCGTGCTTGGCGACGGTGGCCCCGGCCCCGGCCACCACCAACGCCACCACGGTCGAGATATTGAAGGTCCCCAGGCCATCGCCGCCGGTGCCGCAAGTATCGATCAAAGGGCGCGAATCGCAGGAGACGCCGAGCATCGCGCCCCGCATGGCGTCCGTGAAGCCCGCCAGTTCCCCAGCGGACTCGCCCTTCAACCGCAGCGCCACCAGCATCGCCGTAATCTGCGCCGCCGGCTCGCCCCCGGCCAAAATCCGTTCCATCGCCGCGCGGGCCTGCGGGCGGTGGAGCGATTCGCCCCGCATCAGCAGTGAAAGTTCGGTGTCGAGCGCCATGTTATTCTGTAAGCTTAGCTGGTTCAGCCCGGTTCGCCGCGCAACACCCAGTCTCTTGACCGTCAAAAACCAATGAAAATCCACGAGTATCAGGCCAAAGCAATCCTGGCCAAATACGGCGTCCCTGTGCCGCGCGGGGAAGTTGCCTTTACAGCCGATGAGGCCTACGCTGCGGCGGAACGAATGGGCGCACCTTGTGTGGTGAAGGCCCAGATTCACGCGGGTGGCCGCGGGAAAGGCGGCGGCGTGAAAGTGGCGATGGACTTGGCTAAGGCCAAAGAAGCCATCAAAAACATTCTGGGTATGACGCTTGTTACCCATCAAACCGGGCCCGCCGGCCAACTCGTCAAGCGGCTGTTGATTGAAGAAGCGCTGCCGATCGAGAAGGAATACTACATCGGCATCACGCTCGACCGCGCCATCGGCAAGAACATCATGATGGCGTCGACTGAAGGCGGAATGGAGATCGAAGAGGTTGCCGAGCATTCGCCCGAGAAGATTCTGCGCGAAGTGATCGAGCCTGGCTTGGGCCTGGGCGCGTGGCAAGCCCGCAAGATCGCTTTCGCCTTGGGCATTCCGCCCGCCTCCATTGGAGCGGCGGTGAAGTGCTTGCAGGCGCTGGCCAAGGCTTACGAAGACATGGATGCGTCGCTGGCCGAAATCAACCCGTTCATCCTCACCAAAGATGGCCGGGTGATGGCCCTCGATGCCAAGATCAACATCGACGACAACGCCATGTTCCGCCACAAGGACTTTGCCGGTCTGCGTGACGAAGCCGAGGAAGATCCGCTCGAAGTGGAAGCCTCGAAGTTCTCCCTCAACTACATCAAGCTCGATGGCACCGTGGCCTGCATGGTGAATGGTGCCGGCCTCGCCATGGGCACCATGGACATCATCAAGTACTCTGGCGGATCGCCCGCCAACTTCCTCGACGTCGGCGGCGGTGCCACGGAGGAACAGATCAGGAATGCGTTCCGCATCCTGTTGAGCGATACCGCCGTGAAGGCGATTTTCATCAACGTCTTTGGCGGCATTCTGCGCTGCGATGTGCTCGCCAATGGCGTCGTCAACGCGGCCCGCACGCTGGGCGTCCAGATCCCGATTGTGGTGCGCATGGAAGGCACCAACGTGGAACTCGGTCAGCAGATTCTGCGCGAGTCTGGTTTGAACTTCACCATTGCCGACGGCATGAAAGATGGCGCGGAGAAAGTAGTGGCCCTCGCAAAATGAGCGTTCTCGTCAACAAAAATACTCGCCTGATGGTCCAGGGTTTCACCGGTGACCAAGGCACGTTCCACGCCAAGCAATCGCTCGACTACGGCACCACCGTCGTCGGCGGCGTCACGCCCGGCAAGGGTGGCTCCCAGCATTTGGGTTTGCCCGTCTTCAATACCGTGGAGCAGACGGTGAAAGAGACCGGCGCTAACGCGACCGTCATCTTCGTTCCGCCGCCTTTCGCCGCCGACGCGATTATGGAAGCCGTGGACGCGGGCATCGCGCTCGCCGTCTGCATCACTGAAGGCATTCCGATTGCCGACATGATCAAGGTCCGGCAGTACATGTTGGGCAAGAATACGCGCCTCATTGGCCCCAATTGCCCCGGCGTCATTACGCCCGGCGAATGCCGCATCGGCATCATGCCGGGTCATATTCATCTCAAGGGACATGTCGGCATCGTCTCGCGCTCCGGCACTTTGACGTACGAAGCCGTGGGCCAACTCACCAAGCTCGGCATCGGCCAAAGCACCTGCATCGGCATTGGCGGCGACCCGGTCAACGGTACTAACTTCGTCGATTGCCTCACGCTCTTCAACAACGATCCCGATACGCACGCCATCATCATGATCGGCGAAATCGGCGGCGACGCCGAGGAGCAGGGCGCGGCTTACATCAAGGCCCACGTGAAGAAGCCGGTCGTCGGCTTTATCGCCGGCCAGACCGCCCCTCCCGGACGCCGCATGGGCCACGCCGGCGCCATCGTCTCCGGTGGATCGGGCAAAGCCTCCGACAAGATGGCCGTCATGGCCGCGGCGGGCATCAGCGTTTGCCAGAGCCCTGCCGAAATGGGCAGCACCCTGAAGGGGCTCCTCTAAAGGAATTTCATGCAACACACATTCGCCATCATCAAGCCCGATGCCGTAGCCAAAGGCCACATCGGTGCCATTCTTTCCCTCATGCAAAAAGAAGGCTTCACCATCAAGGCCATGCGCATGGCCCGTCTGTCGAAGCATGAGACCGAAGGCTTCTACGCCGAGCACCAAGAACGCGGCTTCTTTGGCTCGCTGATCACCTTCATGACCGAAGGCCCCGTCGTCCTGCTCGCCCTCGAGCGCGAGGACGCCGTGGCACATTGGCGTAAAGTCATGGGCGCCACCAACCCAGCCAACGCCGATGAAGGCACCGTCCGCAAGCTCTTCGCCGAAAGCATCGAGCGCAACGCCTCCCACGGCTCTGACTCGCCAACCTCTGCCGCGCGTGAACTCGCCTACTTCTTCCGCGCTTACGACCTCGCATAGAACGTCCGTCCTTGCATCCCCCAATGCGTAGCCCGCCGCGCAAGCGGCGGGGCACCTTGGCCCCATGATCTACTTCCTCACGTTCACCACCTACGGGACGCATCTCCCCGGAGACGCTCGTGGCAGCATAGACCGTCACGAAGGAAGGCTAGCGCCACGGCCGGCACTAGCCACCTTTGCGAGAAAGCTGATGCCCGAGCCGCCATTCCAACTCGATCACCTCCGGGATCGCGAGGCCGTGCGACACGAGATCGTCAGGACTTGCGAACACCGCGAATGGCGCTTACTTGCGTTACACGTGCGGACCGAACACGTACACGCAGTTGTGCAAGCCGAAGGCGTGCCGGCCAGCCGCGTGATCGGCGAATGGAAAGCCTATAGCGCCCGTGCTCTCAAAAAGCGCTGGGCCGCTCGCCAACACTTCTGGACCACAGGCGGTGACTCGCGGACTGTACCCGGCGCCGGGCTGACTCAGATCATCCGATACGTGCTCGAAGAACAAGGCGAGCCCATGACGACCTACGACGCATCGCACCGCTAGGCCCTGGTAGGCCCTCGTGCCCCGCCGCTCGCGCGGCGGGCTGGTGCTCCGCGACCAACCCCATCCTCACCCAATGCCTCGTCGAATGCCTAGCCCGCCGCGCGAGCGGCGGGGCACGAGGGCTTATCCCCCTGCATGAGTTCGTCCCGCGGCTCGAACCGCCTAATCCAGACTAGTTACCCATAGGCGTAACGAATGAGGCGGGGGAAATGTCCTCGGGATTGCCGCTAATGAAAATGGCAGGTCCCGTACTTCCGTCAGCGGTAGGC
>JAYVRS010000937.1:0-3651 GCA_043776185.1 Bryobacteraceae bacterium
TGCTGGCGCGCGAAGCGCCTTCCGCCGAAACGGGCGTGGCCACCGCGTCCCTGCGTAAGTTGTGGGCGGGCATGGCCCTGCTGATGGTTCTGACGCCGCTCGGTCTGCTGGCCGTCGGTTCCGCCTGGGGCGAGTGGGCGCCCGAAGAGTTTGCGAACCCCGCATCGCGCCGAGCGATTAGCGCCGTCTCGCAAGGACAAGTTCCCGCCGCCGCACCCGCCGGACTCACCCGGCTCTCCTCAGTCTGGACCGCGCCCATCCCCGACTACGCTCCTCCCATCCTCAAAAACCAAGCCTTTGGCTATGTCCTCTCCGCCATGGCGGGCACGGGTATGATCATCTTACTCTCGCTCTTACTCTTCAGGCGCCGCAATGTCTGAGGGCCTGCACCACTTAGTCCACCGCCGCAAAGGTTTCCTGGATCGCACGCTCGCCGAACTAGCCCACGTCCTCGACCGTTCCTTCTCCGCCGAACTCTCTTCTTTGCAGGGCGGCTACTTACAAAACATCGACCCGCGCGTCAAACTCGCCGCCACCGGCATTCTCATCGCTACCGCCGCCGCTTCGCATTCCATCTGGCTCGTACTCACCATTTGGTTCTTCACCGTGGTCCTCGCTTTAGCCAGCCACCTGAAGACGCGTGAGTTAATAACCTTGTGGACCGGCGTGCTGTTGTTTAGCGGCACCATCGCCTTGCCGGCCCTGTTCCTCACGCCAGGCCAGACCCTTTGGCAAGTACCCGGATTGCATTGGAACCTCACCGCCCAAGGCCTGCGGACTGCGGCCTTCTTACTCGCGCGCGTACTTACCACCAGCACCCTCGGCTCCGTCCTGGTCTCCACCACACCCTGGCACCAGTTACTCCGCGCGATGCGCGCGTTCCACTTACCCGTGGTGGCCGTCGTCCTAATCGGCATGACTTATCGTTATATCTTTTTATTCATTCAAACCACCATGGACATGTTAGAGGGTCGGCAAAGCCGCCTCGCGGGCGAGTTACCCGCTAAGGAGCGCCGCGGCATGGCCCTGGCCACATTGGGCGTATTGATGAGCAAAGCCTTTGAGCTAAGTAACGACATCCACTTAGCCATGCAGGCCCGAGGCTATCGCGGAGAAGTCCATGCGCTCGACGAGAGCCCCCTGCGCCTCCAGGATTGGGCGGTATTGGCCACGCTTACCTTACTCTGCACCGGGGCTTGGTGGCTATGAACATCTTTGAGCTCGATCAGGTCAGCTTTGCCTATCGGGGCGTCGTCGCTCTCGATAAGGTCACCCTGAACTTACCCGCCGGACGCCGCGTCGCCTTGCTGGGCGCGAATGGCTGCGGGAAGTCGACGTTACTCAGAATATTAGATGGCCTCTATTTCGCCGACTCCGGCACCGTCCGCTATCGTGGCGTGCCGCTCACCGAAATCGACTTCGAGCACGACACCTTCGCCCACTCCTTCCGCAAAAGCGTAGGGCTCGTATTTCAGAATCCCGATGTCCAACTCTTCTGCCCCACCGTCTTCGATGAAGTAGCCTTCGGGCCCCTGCAGTTAGGCTGGCCGAAAGAACGAATCAGAACCACCGTGGCCGAAGCCCTCGAGTATTTCGAAATCGCCGACTTACGGGACCGGGCCCCCCATCGCCTCTCCGGGGGCGAGAAGAAACGCGTGGCCCTGGCCTCGGTGCTAATCATGGACCCCGAAGTAATTCTGCTCGACGAACCCACCGCCGCCCTCGATCCACGCAGCCAAGCTCAAATCGTGGACTTGATGAAGAGCTGGGAGTCGCTAGGCAAAACCATTGTCACCGCCACCCATGACCTGCACTTACTCGAAGAGATCGCCGACGAATGCGTCGTCCTGGACAAAGGCCGGATCGCGGGCCAAGGCACTCCAACGGAGATTCTAGCCGATGAGCGCCTGCTGCTAGGCGCAAATTTAATCCTCCCCTCCCGCCGCGCCCGAATCCACTAGCCCACGGCGCGAGCCGTGGGGCACGAACAGCTTGGGAAACATTCAGGGCACCAGCCGCGAACGGTGAGTGAGTGGGTCTTGCGGCAAGCCGGAAAGCAGCATAATATGGCGGAGGGGGTGGGATTCGAACCCACGGTAGAGTCTCCCCTACGACGGTTTTCAAGACCGGTGCCTTAAACCGCTCGGCCACCCCTCCGTTTCTCTAGGATAGCCTTTACGCAGCCTGAATGGGGTTCCGCAACACCCCAATTCCGGCGATCTCCACTTCCACGGTGTCGCCCGGCTTCATCGGCTTGGTGCTGCCCGGCGTCCCAGTGAAGATCACGTCGCCTGCGGTCAGCGTCACATACTTGCTGATATAGCTCACGATCGCCGGGCCATCGAAGATCAAATCCGAGGTAAATTGCTTCTGCACCACTTCGCCGTTCAAGCGCGTTTGCAGCAGCAACTTGCCGTAGTCAAGGCCCTTCACCAAATGCGGCCCCACCGGTCCGAACGTATCGGCACCTTTGGCCCGCCACCACTGCAGATCCTTCTGGGCCCCATTCTGCCAATCGCGTTCGCTCACGTCATTGCCGCAAGTGACGCCAAAGATCGCCGCCCGCGCCTGCTCCAGCGACAGATTCCTTCCGCCTTTGCCCAGCACAATTACCAGCTCGCCTTCGTAATGGGTGTTGTTGGAATCGTTGGGGTGGATGATCGGTGCGTCAGGGTCCTGCAGGCAAGTGATCGGCTTGTAGAAAATTTCGGGCTCTTTGGGGAGGGCTCTCGTGCCGACGTGGCTGCGGTAGTTCAGGCCCACCGCCAACAACTTCAAGGGCTCCACGGGCGCGGCCAGGATCAATTTTGCCAAAGGAAATTTCTTGCCCGTCTCGCGCGCGGCCAAGTAGGGCGCGGAGCTCAACTCCCGCACGGTTTCGCCATCTACCCGGCCCCAGGTCACCCGTAGCCCTCCGAAAGCGGACAAAACGCTCCACACCCTTCGCATCGCTCTGGGCAGACGCGGTGACAGCGGCCAGCGCGGAGAGAACTTGACGGCGAGTACTTTGCATGGTCGCCTATTCTATCGGAAAACGGCAAAGGGCGGCAGCCACGCAACTACGCTTTGATTTCATCTCGAGTGGACGCCTTCACATCGCCCCAAGGGGGCAGCGCACGCTTGTTAGCGATTCTGCGCGAGTCCGGTCGTTCACGAGGTTACTGGCAAAGTCTACGCGGCTACCGCCCCGTTGATGCCAAGGTTCACTATTATCCATTGTCCGATGGCACCTCCTTATTTGGCGGGCTTGTTTTGAACAGCTACTCTGGTCCCTCGCTCGGGAAACCACATCGTTTCTTCCAAGTCGATTCACTTGCAGGATGCGCCTCATTTCGATACTTGTCAATAGAAAGTGAAATAGAATTACAGCTATGTTTCGATGTTTACTTCTGGCTCTCATTTGCATCGCCGCCATCCGGTCTCAAGTTCCCCCGATCGCGCCTCCTCCCAAGGCCGCTCCGGCCAAAGGGCAGCCACCCATTGTGCCCAAACCGGAAGAGCTGCAGCGCATCGAAAGCAAGGTCAATGAGCTCGAAGCCCTGCTGAAGGGACTCTCCATCAAAGACGCCACACTCCTGGCCGACGTGGAGGTCTATGCGAAAGCCGGACGCTTCCTGCTGGAGTTCCCCCAAACCTTTTTCACCCAGGACG
>JAYVRS010000938.1:0-3651 GCA_043776185.1 Bryobacteraceae bacterium
CTCGCCGTTAGCGAACTGAAGGGCAAACGCATTGCCGTCCCCGGCAAAATGACCACCGCCTTCCTCACGGTTCGCCTCCTTGAACCCGATTTCGAAGCCGTGGTGATCCCTTTCGACAAGATCCTGGATGCGGTGCAAGATGGCGTCGTCGACGCGGGCCTCATCATTCATGAAGGCCAGCTTACCTATGCGAAGTCCGGCTTCCATCGCATTATTGACCTCGGTGTCTGGTGGAAAAAAGAGACCGGCTTTCCGCTGCCTTTAGGCGCTAATGCTTTGCGTCGCGATTTGCCCGCCAATGTCCGCGCCGAATGCTGCCGCCTCATGCGCGAAAGCATTGAGTACTCGCTCGCTAATCGTGAAGCCGCTCTCGAATACTCCATGCACTTCGCTCGCGATCTTGAGCCGTCGCTCGCCGACAAGTTCGTCGGCATGTACGTCAATCACTACACCGTCGATTGTGGCGACCGCGTTCCCCTCGCGGCTCAATTGCTCCTTGATCGGGGCTTTGAGGCCGGTATCATCCCCCACAAAGTGCAACTAGAGTTTGTCCGCTAACGTCTGGAATTAACGATGACTTTATGGATCGCCGCTCTGCTGCTGGCTCAGCAACCGCCATCGCCGGAAGCGGGCCCGCCGAACCCCGATCCGGTGGTTGAATCTTCGCGCGATCGCCTCCGGCAAGCGCGCGACCTGGGTAGGCAAGGCTCCGAAGCTATCCCGCAACTCATCAAGCTTTACGACGATGCCAACACTCCGATCCGGGTGGAGGTGGTGCGCGCTCTCGCCGAGATCGGCGGCCCCCGCAGCCTTGATGCGCTAGTGAAAGCCCTGGCCGACCAGGACCCCGAAGTGCAAATCCGCGCCACCGATGGCCTCGTCAACTTCTATCTACCGGGCTACCTTAAGACCGGTCTCTCGGCCAAGCTTAAACGCGTCGGCACGGCCGTTCAGGCCCGTTTCAGCGAGAGCGAGAATAGCGATGTGGTGCCCGCTTTTGTGCAGCCACGTGAAGATGTCGTCAACGGCTTAGCCGGTATCGTCCGCCAGAGCGCGGCGATGGAAGCCCGGGCCAACGCCGCGCGTGCCCTGGGTATTCTGCGGGGTCGCGCCGCCTCACCCGCGCTGATCGAGGTGCTGCGTTCAAAAGACGATCTGCTGATGTATGAGGCGTTGGTCGCCATTCAGAAGATCCACGATCCGGCGGCCGCGCCGCGCCTCGCCTTCCTCCTGCGCGACCTCAACGAACGAATCCAGGTAAAGGCTATCGAAACCAGCGGCATGTTGGGCAACCGGGAAGCGCTCCGCGATCTCACCGCGCTGATGGAACGCGACCGTTCGCTCAAGGTAAAGCGCGCCGCCTTGGCGGCCATCGGCATGTTGGCCGACGAAACCAGCCGTCCGTTACTCACGCGTTATCTGGATGATAAAGACGATGGCCTGCGCTCTGGTGCCGCCGAAGGTATCGGCCGTCTGCGGCAGGAGGCCGACGTACCGTCGCTCGAAAAAGCCTTTACTGACGAGCGCAAAACGAACCCGCGACTCTCGCTGGCCTTCGCCCTGGTGCTGCATGGCAAGATCGAACTCGCCGAGTTCAGCCCCTTGCGCTATCTGGTGAGCAACCTGAACTCCAAGGCCTACCGCGGTGTCGCGCAGCCTTTTCTCATCGAAGCCTCGCGCGACGTCCATGTCCTCCACGCCCTGCACCGCGCCATCGCCCAAGGCAATCGCGAAGAGCGCACCGGCCTCGCCCAAGTCGTCGCCATCAGCGGCGACGCCGCCAGCGCCCCCATCCTCCAGGGCCTCACCAAGGACCCCGACCCCGAGGTGGCCGCCGAAGCGCTCCGGTCCTTGCGCGCCTTAAAGACTCGCCTACCTTAATAGCAAAAAGCCGACCCCCAAACGGGAGCCGGCTCTGCAATTTCGGAACGAAGTAAGGCTACTTGCCCTTTTTCTGTTTCTGCTGACCGACGCGGACCTTGAACTGCTTCGCCTGCATATCGGTGTAGGCCTTCCAGTCGAAGCGCGCCGACACTTCCGTCAGGTACGCATTCACGTCGGCATTCTTGGGCAAAACGGCCATCACCGAGGCTTCAACGCCTTCGGGGCCAACAATTCGGTAACGCTTAAGATTCGGGATCGACATAACCCCTTTAGTATCGCACAAATGGTTTGCTAGGGTGGAGGTCACGCTCCATGGCCCTCACTCGAATCGCCAAATTAGACGAAATTGCCTCTGGCCAGCCCCATCCGTTCCAGAACTTCGTGCTCTGCCGGGTCGAAAACCAAGTCTATGCCGTCGACGGGCTCTGCCCCCATTCCGGCGGACCCTTGGGCCAGGGCGCTCTCCACGGACGCATGATCGTCTGCCCGTGGCACGCCTGGGAATTCGATTGCACCACCGGCGAGCATGACCGCAATCCGGCTTGCCGCCTCAAACTTTATCCGGTCACCATCCGCAACGGCGAAGTCCTCGTCGAGCTACCAGATGCCTGAACTACCCGAAGTCGAAACCGTCGTCCGCACCCTGCGCCCGCGCCTCCTCGGCCGCACCATTGTCTCGGCCGTAGGCGGGCCAAATCTCGAAACGAAGCCAGCCATCGGGCAAACCATTCGCAACGTCACCCGCTACGGCAAGTACATCACTCTGCACTTCGACACCGGTATGTTACTGGTCCATCTCCGCATGACCGGCAAGTTACTCTACGATGGTGCCCGCACGCCCTACACGCGAGCGGAATTCGTCCTCGACCAAGGGCACTTACTCTTCGACGACATCCGGCGATTTGGCCGCATCACCTGGGCGACCCAATTCCCCCCGCAAGGACCCGATCCGCTCGAAGTGAAATTCGCCGACTTTGCCGCGCTCTTCGCCGGGCGCCGCGCCCGTCTAAAGACTCTCCTGCTCGATCAGCAGTTCCTTCGCGGCTTGGGCAACATCTACGTCGACGAAGCCCTCTTTCGGGCCCGTCTTCATCCACTCTTGATCGGCGCTGAGCTCAGCAAAGCGCGCCTGCAGCGCCTCTACGGCATCATCCAGGAGCTACTCGGGGAGGCCATCGTCATGGGCGGGTCGTCCGTCTCCGACTACGTCGACGGCAACGGTGACCGGGGGAGTTTCCAGGACTTCCACCGCGTTTACCGGCGCACTGGGCAACCCTGCCGCGCCTGTGCCACGCCCATCGAACGCATTCTGGTGGCGCAACGGGGGACCCACTTTTGCCCCCATTGCCAGCGGCCCTGACATCGGCCTAGTCATCGGGCGCAACGGCGGCTTGTTCGGACGCCGCTCACTATCCTCCCGCGCCCCAAACGGTTTCGGACCCGCATTCTCCCCGCGCGGCGGCGGCTCCACCGGCACCGGCGTCGCGGCCACCAGCGCATCGGTCGCCTCCACTGCCGCCTTCATCCCCTTCACGTCATGCACGCGCACCATATGCGCCCCGTTCAGAATCGCCGCCGTCATCATTGCCGTTGAAGCGAATTCCATCTGCTGCGCGTCCGGCTTCGCCAAAAAGGCCTTGCGCGAAGTGCAGATCAGAATTGGCCGGTCCACCTGACGCAGCACGCCCAACTGATTGATCACATCGTAGTTCTGCTCACGCCGCTTGCCGAGCCCCAGGCCCGGGTCAATGATGATGGCGTCCTTGG
>JAYVRS010000939.1:0-3649 GCA_043776185.1 Bryobacteraceae bacterium
GTACCGGGCCGATTCGGGTTCGCCGCCAAGTAAGCTCGCAGACCCTTACCCGCCGTGCTCCCAATCAAGGCCATCGGAATTGACGTGCCCCCCAGGCCGGTAGCGCGAAACACAAACTCCTGACCACCGGTCTGTTCCAGAATTACGGCCACCGCTCCGGCCGTCGTGGCGTAGCTCACTTTGATGTCAAAGGTGCAGCCCCCCCGCTGAACTACGGCGATCATCCCCGCCAGCGAACCATTCGGCAGTGGCCGACACACCTGCCCGGTGCGATCGTCGTCGATCGGGGCCGCATCGCGCATCGGGGCCGTCAGCGGTGCCGCCAATTGCGGACCATTCCCCAGGCGCATATTGAGCGGCGAGCCCGCCAACCCATTCACCGTCAACGTCTGAAACCACACGTGGCTATTCGTGCTGGCCCCTACCGCAATCGCGCCCGGAGCCGTTGCCGGCGACTGAATGGTCCCCAGCGCCGGGTAATTGAAACTCACATCGCCGTCATTGCCCGCCGCCACTACCACCGTCATCCCCGGCGAACCCGCGCTGCCCAAAGTCGCATTGTGCACCGCCTCCGCCTGAATGTCACAAGCCAGGTTGCGGTTGTCGCCGCAAACCCGTTCGAGCGCCGGATAACCCGCCGGCGACCCTAAACTCAACGTAACCACGTCCATGCCGTCGCGCCGCGCGTCGTTCAACGCCGCAATAATCACATTCGAGTAAGTGCCCTCATTCACTCCTGGTGCCCCAAAAATCTTGTAATTCCCCAGGTATGCCTTCGGCGCCACGCCCGTCAGTGTCACTCCGGAAGACACCACCCTGACTCCTGCGGCCAGCATCGCCGACATCGTCCCGTGACCCACCCGATCACGCGGCGTTACATCATCCGGCCGCGTATCTTGCGCATTGGTGCCGTACTGAAAATTCAAAAGGTTCACGTAACTCCGCGCCACAATCACTTTGTTGTTGGTCCATCCCGCACAGTCACCAATTTCAGCCGGACCACATTGAGGAAATCCCGCCGGTGCCGACAAAGATGCATCCTGAAACGACGGGTGCAACTGATCAATGCCCGTATCCAGGATCCCGATCTTCACCCCCGCCCCCGCCTGGCCCTCGCCACCGGTGATGCGCGCCCAGCCGGCCCGCGTGTTCACCAAATCCAGCGCCCGATTCGTCAGCATCGAATACCGCCGCATGCGCTCCACCCGCCCCACTCCCGGCAGGCTGCGCATCGCCTCCGCTGCGGCCGGCGTCGCGAGTACAAAAACCGCGTTCACCAGATCCTGGTCGCCCCCCATCAGCTTGCCACCCAGCCGAACGATCTCAGCGGAAAGCGTCTTCTGTGAACTAGCCAGCTTCGTCCGCCACCCGGCGGCTTCGCTGCTCGCCATGCTCACGCGCCCCGGATGGGCCACGGCCACCGGCTCATCGGTGAGCACCACCGCATACCGTGCGTAGCCCCCTTCGCCGCGGACGCCGGCATCCCGGAGCTGACTGAAGGCAAGATTGGCAAAGAGGAATAGAGCAAACAGGGGTCGCATAACTAGATTCTAGGACGGTGGCTTGCCGTCTCTCGTTTCAATTCCCTACAATCAAGAATCCGCTGATCCGACAAAGGGAGATTTTCCAAAGTGCAGTCACTCATGATTCTCGTCGCCGGCCCCTACCGTTCAGGCACCAATGACGACCCCGCGCTCATCGCCGAGAACGTCGCCGCGATGACCGAGGTCTCGCTGCTACTGTTCCGGTTGGGTCATTTGCCGGTGATGGGCGAGTGGTGCGCCCTGCCTCTGATCGCCCACGGCGGTTCGGTCAAACGGGGGGATGCGATTTTCGAAGAGATCTTTCATCCCATTGCCCGTCGACTGGCTGCCAAATGCGACGGTTGCCTCCGCATCGGCGGGCCCTCCGTAGGTGCCGACGAAATGGTCGCCCTCGCGAAGTATCATGGCAAGGCGATCTACCATTCGCTGGACGAGTTGCCTACTCTGTGAACGTCCTCAAAGCCGGCGGGTCCTACTTTGCCCTTGTCTTCGGCATGGGCTTCCTACTCGGAAGCATCCGGGTGCCGTTTCTCGTCCCCCGAGTCGGCGCCCGGACCGCCGAACTTATCGAAATGCCTTTCATGTTCGTCGCGATTTTCTTCGCTGCGCGGTATGTCGTCCGCCGCTTCGCTTTGAAAAGCAGCGAGCGGCTCGCCGCCGGGCTTATCGCCCTCGCGCTCGTCGTTGCGGCCGAACTTACGCTCGCCACCGTGGTTCAGGACCAATCGCTCGCCGCATATATCACGAGCCGCGACCCCATCTCCGGCAGCGTCTACTTGCTGATGCTCGGCGTCTTCGCCCTCATGCCCAACCTGTTAAGCCGTTAACGCAGCCATTAAGGGGCCCGGATTCCAGAAGGCGTAAGTCCGCACAATCTTGCCCGCCTCGTTAAACTCCAGCACGTCGATCCCTTCACCTGTCCCCATTTGCCCCTTCTTCCCTTCGGCCTCCATGGTCCAAGCAAAGGCCGCGCGCGTGCCGCCGACGCGCACCGTGCCGGGCCGGAATTGAACCTTGCTCAGAATCGGCAAAAAGCCACTCAAAAAGGCTTTCGCCCCGTCCTGCCCGCGCACGGTCGGCGAACCCGCCGGATCGTTCAACTCGCAATCGGCGGCAAAGCAAGCCGCGAAAGCATCGGGATCCAGCGCGCTGATCGCCGCCGCATAAGCATCAATGGTCTGTTGATAATTGGTCATCTTGAATTTATCCTACTCCAAACGAATGCAGCGATTGCAGCTAACTCAGCATCTGCCTCACCACTTTGCCCTCGACATCCGTCAGCCGGAAGTCGCGGCCCATGTGCCGGTAAGTCAGCCGCGTGTGGTCGAACCCCATCGTGTGCAGCATGGTCGCTTGCAGATCGTGGACATGCACCGGATTCTCGACGATATTGAAGCCGATGTCGTCGGTGCGGCCCACCACCTGGCCGCCCTTGATGCCGCCGCCGGCCAGCCACATCGAGAACGCCATCGGGTGGTGATCACGCCCCGCGCCGTCCGGGTCGCGCGTGTTGCGTACCTCCTGCATCGGCGTCCGCCCAAACTCGCCGCCCCACACCACCATCGTCGAATCGAGCAGCCCGTTGCGCTTCAGGTCCTTTAGCAGCGCCGCCGTCGGGCGATCCGTGATGTCGCAGTTCTTCTTGAGGTTGATGTTGAGCTTCGTATGGTCGTCCCAACTGGCATGCGTGATCAGAATAAAGCGCACGCCGCGCTGCACCATGCGCCGCGCCATCAGGCAGTTGCGGGCAAACTGATCAGTGGGCGCTTGCCCCACTCCGTAGAGGTCCAGGGTCTCCTTCGTCTCTTGCGTCAGGTCGCTCATCTCGGGCGCGGAGGATTGCATTCGGTAAGCCAGTTCGTAGTTCGACATGCGCGAAGCAATCTCGGCATCGCCGGTCGCCGTCAGGCGTTGCTGATTTAGGTCGCGCACCGCGTCTAAGTCGCCGCGCTGCATTTCCGTGCTTACACCCGGCGGGTTCGAGAGATACAAGATCGGGTCGCCCGTCGAACGCAGCGGCGTACCCTGATAAGTAGAGGGCAGAAAGCCCGACGAGAAATTCGTCGCGCCGCCCGACGTGCCCGCGCCCGATGAAAGCACCACAA
>JAYVRS010000940.1:0-3645 GCA_043776185.1 Bryobacteraceae bacterium
ACCTCCGCTACGACGCTCGACTCCACCGTCACTACCGCAATTGCCTTAAAGATCTTTGCGACTTACAGGCCCAACGCCTCCCCCCAGACGACGCCCCGATCGAACCCATCGCAGAACCCAAACCACCCACTCCCGAAGTCGAAACGCCCGTCGAAGCAAGCGTTCAAGCGCCGGAACCAAACGAACCCAACCTCACGCCAGAACAAGCGCGCGTAGCTTACACTGCAATCCGAAATAAAGCGCTTCGAAGACTACCAAGCCCAAGGCTTCCGCGACTCATTTCCTCAATCCCGACCCGAGTAAGCGTGCAAAGCGACCCGACCCTATCCCGCCATCGACCCCTCGGGTCCGTTGGCTTGCTGGGGCTCCAGGCGATCCAGGCCTGGCCCAATAGCCACGTCAGTCTCGACGCCCTTCGCGCAACCGCAGTTGTGTCTCCAAGAACTAACGAAACCTCCCCCTGGGAGAACGAACAAGATTGCATTCAAGCGAACCAAATCGCTCTTGGTCGCGTAGTAACATCTGACTCGTATTCACCTTGGCCCGCGTGGTGTTTGACGTCAGGGTGGAAGGCAGCCTGCTAGGATTTATCAGAGTTTGCGTGGCATTTTCTTTGATGACTGCCGGCTACGGCATGCTGATTGCTGCCATCGGCAAGACGCCGGGAGCTTCCCGCATTTTAGCCACGCTCGCGACCTTGCTGCTCGTGATGTTGAGCGGAGCCTGGGTGCCGAGTTTTGTGTTCCCCCAGTGGATGCAATCGGTGACAAAGGCTAATCCGGCTAGGTGGGCGATGGACGGCTTGGATGCCATGGCATGGCGCGGCCTCGGCATTGAAGAGGCCGTCGGCCCGATTGCAGTGCGGCTGGCGAGTGCCTTGGCTTTTGGCGTCATTGCCATCTGGCGCTTTCGCTGTGAGGCCGAATAACCCCAAAGCCATCCGTGGTCGCGGATGGCCTTTGCCGACAGCGAGAAAAACGCCGGTCTTCTTTTGCATCTTGCCGGTCTTATCCGGTTACAGGCCGGCGTGCCAGTCGTAACCGCGCTCGTGCCAATAGTCTTTTGGACGTTGGGCGGTGAACTGGATCGTGCCGATCCGTTTGATATTTTTGATTCCGTACTTGACCGGAATCACTAGGCGCAAAGGCGCGCCGTGTTCATGGGTAAGTAGTTGCCCATTCATTTCCCAAGCCAGCAGCGTTTGCGGGTGCAGAGCGCTCTCAAGATCGACGCCGACATAGTACAGTTCGTCGGGCGTTTTTAGACTTACATACTCTGGGGCGTTCACCGGAGCGATGTTACTAAGGGCGGTGCCCTTCCAACTAACAATTTCGCTCCAACCCTCCACGCACATCAGCTCGGTGGTCATAGTCACGGTAGGCAAAGCCTGTAGTTGGGCCAGGCTCAACACCCTGACGCCGGCTGAGTCTTCGACGCGTAAGTTCCAGGCGGCCTCCACCTCATCCTCCAATCCGACGACGCCGTTGGCGCGCGGTGCCTTGGCTAGGGCCTTGGCAAAAGTAGGAGTAAGACGACGCGACCCGAGTAACTTCCGGGTGATCCGCTCATTCCACTCGTGGGGACTGACACTGAGAGCTCCGCGCAGCCCCGCCACTACCGCGGCTCCCGCGATGCCAAATGCGATAAACGCGCGGCGGTCATTCATGGCCGGTCACCATGGCGCGGAAGTTGGGCCAACCTGCGCGAATCACCTGCGCTACATGCATGAGAAAGAAACCGACATAACCCACCGTTAGGAGGAAATGAATCGTCCGGGCGTTTTGGTACCCGCCCACCATCTGGTGCAGGAAGGAAAGTTGCACCGGCCGATAGATAGCTAACCCGGTCACCAAGGAACCAAGCCCCATCAGCACCACGCCGGTATAGGCGAATTGTTGCGCCGCATTGAATTTCGCTACCGGCAGGGGCTCCTTGCGAATCCCCAGATCGTGAAGCACCACCTGAAAAGCCTGCTGAAAGGCCCCGCGACCTGGAACCAATTCCCGCCATTCTCCGCTGAAGATGGTGTAGGCCACATAGCAGACCCCGTTGATGGCGAATAGCCACATGAGGAGGAAATGATATTGCATACCGTCGGAGAGGCGGAATTCGATGTGGGCTCCCTTGTAGAACCAGTCCGGAAAGCTGAAAAGGGCATCGTTCGCCCAATAGATCAGCAGTCCGCTCCAGATCATCAAAGACAATATCGGAAAGTTCAGCCAATGGAACCATCGGATGGCGAGAGGATGTTTTGCGTTCATTGATGCAAGGGAATGCGGCCAGCATCGAGGTTTATTCCCGTTGGCGTCCCGAAACTCGCAGATTGTTTCAGGGGTAGCGATTGGCTTAATCATGGGCGTGGGTGTGGCGGCCGGTCTATCGATCGTTTGAAATGGGCGGCAAGCGGATTGCGCTGGATGGGCGTCACTTCAACGCGCGCGTGGCTCCGGGTGCGGGCGAGACGCTCGTCATCACGATGAAGCGCTACGTCCCTGCGCCCACGGTGGGGTTTCCCTGGGACCGTTAGGTTCTAAGTGATCATCTAACCATCAGCAGTCGGGGTCCGCCGCGGTGACAAGATAGATCAAATGCTGATGTTTGCCGCGGCAATCTTCGTCGGGAGCCCGGTGTGCCGGCCCTGCCACGCCGCCATCTCCGATTCCTACGCTCAAACACCGATGGCCCGATCCAGCGGGCCGGCGGAGCCATTGCCGAACGCCGATTTCAAGGCCGCCGGGCATCGCTACAAGGTCGGCGGAAATCGATTGAGTTTTGAGGGCGGCGCTTCCTCGATTGACTATTTCATTGGGTCGAATACCGCCGGTCGCACTTGGCTTCGCGTTTGGGACGGCTATTTGTTTGAGTTGCCCGTCACTTGGTATGCCCAAAAGAAGCTTTGGGACGCATCGCCGGGGTATGAGAGAGAGCCTTATGTCCGGCTGAGCCGGGCGGTGGAGCCGAGTTGTCTGTTGTGCCATTCGAGCCGCATAAGACCGGTGCTGGGCACCCAGAATCGCTATGGCGATCCGCCTTTTCTCGAAAACGGAGTAAGTTGCGAGCGCTGCCATGGCCCAGGCAGCGAACACATACACGACCCGGCCGCGGCTCGCATGGTGAATCCAGCCCAATTGGATGCGGAGCGGCGCGACTCGGTTTGCAGCCAATGCCATTTGAGCGGGGAGGCCCGCATTGAAAGGCCCGGGCGGCGGATGGTTGAGTTTCAAGCCGGCGAACGTTTAGCGGACTATGCGACTTACTTAGTCTGGAAGGGTGGACGCAAGGATTTGAAAGTGACTAGCCACGTTGAAAAGTTGGCCACCAGCGCCTGCCGGACCTCGACAGGTAGCCCACTTTCTTGTATCATCTGCCACGCTCCACACACGAACGCCGACAAGAGCCAGTTGGCATGTTTGGGCTGTCACGCCAGCACCCATCTTCAGCAGGCTGATCGGCGACAGCAGCGTTGCACGTCGTGCCACATGCCGAAGGCGCAATCGGCCGATGCGAGCCACGGCGTGCTTACCGATCACAGCATCCCGCGCACTCCGAAGTCTACCGCGCCACCCACGCCGACCGACTTAGTGGGATTCCTCGGAGTTGAGGACGACCGCGCGCTCGGTTTGGCTTACGCGGAGTTGGGCGATC
>JAYVRS010000941.1:0-12748 GCA_043776185.1 Bryobacteraceae bacterium
CGACGTCGACACTAGTACATACCTCGGCCGTCTCCGGAGTGTTAGCGCCTGGAGGTGCTTGTCTATTTTTGCATCGTTTTATTGGCTTTATCTCGGCGAAGCCCTGTGATGGCGCGCTGACGATCAACGTTTTGCTGGCCGGCTTGCGATCCGAGACGGCCTACGTGGCCAACACCGTTTTGGTGAGCGGCGTCGGCGCTTTGCCCCGCCGTGGATCGGCCGTGCTTTTCCACGAGGCCGTCGCCGGTTCGCCGCGCTTGGGACGATACGCAACGACGGCGGGTGCAGCCCAATGGCTCGGGCGAATGGCCGGGACCGGAACCCTAGCCTGCGGCCGTGGTAGCTTCATTGGCATGGCATATGTTTCCGCATCGATTCCCTGGCAAGGCACCGGGAGTAGTCATTCATGAGTATCAATATTGACGGATTGAAGCGGCACGTGTCCTCGCTCTCGGATGAGGCCCTGCTGGACGTCCGGCGCGAGGATTTGACCGAGGACGCGCAAGGCATCTACGAGGGCGAATTGAGCAGCCGTGGCTTGGCCTGGCCGGCGGCGGCACCGGTGGAAGAAGAGGAAGACCCCGAAGCGGCGGCCGTGGCCGGCGGAGGTCTGGTTTCGCTCGGTAAGTACGACTCGATGGAAGAGGGGCGTTTCGCCCGCGACTTACTGCGCAATGAAGGCATTCCAGCGTGGTTTGCCGGCGAACTGGCTTTGAAAAAGGGCGATAGCGATCCACTTGCCGCGCTGGAACTATTGACCCAAGCGGCTTTCCTCGAACAAGCGCAGCTACTGCTATCGTCCGAGATCTCCGATGAGGAACTGGCTCGCCAAGCCGAGGATGCGGGCTTTGAGATGGAGGATGTGCCGGCGAAAGACGAGGAGCCGTAGCCCAAACGGCGGTTACGGGTCAGCGAAGATTCAGGACTTTCAGAGCGGTTTCGCGGTACAAGCTTTTGAGCGTGGCATCGCCTAACTCCAGTCCGTAGTAGGGCCACCAGATCCGGCCGGGCAAATACTCGTCGGCACTTTCGAGCAACCGCCACCAGCCCTCATACATGGACTTTTCGCGGCCCATGTCGGTGCCGAACAAGACGCGTCCGCGGTAGCGATCGAGAAAGGCGCGGGCGGCGCGGGGCTGGCGGCCGACTTCGTAGTCGCGGGCCGAGATATCGACGTACAGGTTCGGATAACGGTCGAGCGTGGCGGCGAGGGCGGATAAGTCGTGGCCTTGGTTGCTGAGGTGGCAGAAGACAAACTTGGTTTGGGGATGCTTCGCCAACATGCGGTCGCGGGTGGCCAGCAGTTCCGCGTGAGACGGGACATCTTTCTCATAGAGGCTGAAGCCCTGGAAGTCGGGCGTGCGCTCCTGGTGCGGGCCCAGCGGCCTCCAGCAAGAGGGATGATCGGCGATGTGGATGTTGGCGGGAATGTCCAACTCGCGGCACTTGCGCCAGAAGGCATCGAGACGTGGATCGTCGAGCCGCAAGCGTTTTGGGCGGGGCAGGACATTCTGCTCATTGCTTTGCAAACCCCAGCCCTTGTCAGTGAGCTCGCCCACGCCGCGAGCCCCCTGCCGGTAACAGCGATCGAGTTCGCGCGCCGCGCGTTCGGGATAGTCCGAGGCGTCGATGTCTTTCGTATCGAGGCCACACCAAATTTGAAAGCGTCGCGGATGGGCCCGGTAAAGGTCGGCTTGACGATCGAATTCGGCGCCCGTGGCTTCGGTAAAGACAATGGTGGTTTCGACGCCCGTCTCATCCATCGTCCTCACCCAGGCATCGACGTCGGCGCGGGTCTTGATTCCGCTCATGGAGGTGTGGCTATGGGCATCGATCACGGGGAAGCGCGCTCGCGCGATGCGGCTGCGCGGAACGACCAGCGACGACTCCGGGGCGTAATCCTTGAGGAGCAGAGCGTCCATGGGCCCGGCTTTCACCGGGATGCCGAACTTGACGGTTGAAGTTTGAGGGGCCTGAGCCACTACGACCGTGGAGAGCATGGCGATGGACAGAATACGGAACATGGTGAATGCTCTCATTCTTTCGGGGTCCGTGCAAGCCTTTGAAGAACGCAATTTTTGCCGGTCGGCCAGGCTGTTTTCATCCAAAATGGCGAGATCGAAGCCACTTCGCCAATCCAGCTACATTGGCACTCCAATTGCTTCTGAAGATCGGAGAGGCGAACGATGTCATTTGCAATTTACTTGATCGGGTTCCTGATTTTGATCGGCGGGCTAATTTATGCGGCGACGCTGATGCACGTGGCCACGCATTGGATCGTGGTGGGTGCCGTGATCATGCTTGGCTTGGCTTTAGTGAAAGCAGTTCCGGCCACGCGGGGAAAAGATCCGTCCTAGCCTACTCGTAGATACGGTTCAACACGCCCGCAATGCGCACGCCGGCTTGTAGCAGCCGCTGACGCACGAGGGGCATGTTCTTGTAGACGTAAGCAAAGCCGAGCGGCTTGTCTTTGGGAAAATCGTAAACCTGCGGCAGGGCTTTCTGGGATTCGTCCATCCAAACGGTGTAGGTTGCGGCCTGCCAAGTCTTGACGTCGGCGGCGGAGGGGCGGTCCAGGAAGCTGGCAAACTCGGTGAACGAGAGCTGCTCTTGATCGATCAACGAACTATCCCAAACGGCATGGAGGTTCGAGATGTCCGGGTTACGAAACCAGCGGAGTTGGACTCGGTTGCCACCGAGGTCCTCGGCGTGGCCGGCGTGGAGGGGCTGGTGGAGGTCGCCGGCAAAGTGGAGGAAGAATTTGAGGGCTTCCATGCGTTCCTGCTTCGAGGCGTCGGGGTTGCGCAACGTGGCCTCCATCGTGCGGAGCGAGGCGACGACATCGCCGGCGGGATTCTTGGCCGCTTCGTCATAAGTAGCTCCGTCAGCGATGTTGACATAGTGCCAGGGCTCGGACTTGGCCCAGGCGGGGTCCGAACGAATCTCGTCGGCCCAGGTGGAGGCCTCGGCTAGCGACTCGGCACCGAGGAAGTCGCGGATCGCCTGGAACGCCTTGGGAGAGAGATGGTTCTCGGCGATTTGGCCGGTGATGCGATGGCCGGTTTTACCCCATCCGAACAGGGAGACGGCAGTGAACAAGCAGACAGTTACGATGCGCATGGGGTTCAGTTCGTAGTGTGGCATGGCGCAAGGGCGCGCGTCAGACTCACCAGAGACGGACAACTCGTGAAGGCACTATCGATAGTGGCGTTGACTCCAATCGGGAAAGCGGTATTTGAGCATGTAACTTAGCCACAATCCCTGACTGGTGGGATGGATATGCGGTGCGTCTTCCAATCCGAAAAGATAGGGTGTCGGAGCCCAACCAAACCAGTTCCAGTACCAACCTCCGCTCGAGTCCTGGGCCGCCAGGGCGCGCTCCACCCAACGGGGCTTGACTAAGTCTGCTTGTCCGGCGGCTAGCAAAAAAGAAATCCGTTGTAAGTAGAGATCCGTCACGCGAAAATCAAGCGCCGCCTCCTGGGCGATCCGAAGAGAAATGTGCCGGATGAGCTGATTCAGCGCGGGCGTTGCGCCTTGATAGCGGCGGTATAACAGGAGCGCAAAGAGCTGGTGGGTGGCCTTTCCCGTGCGAGCTCGGTCGGGCTCGAACATAGCGGTTCTGTCATCAGCTGACAGCGGGTACTCGCCTCGGGATATGGCGTGGGTGAGCCAACGGTTGTAGGCGCCAACCGTGTCAATCCAAGGGCTTGGAGGAGGAAAAAAGATTGCATTGGGTTCCAATAGCCGTGCCATGTAGGTTTGACGGATCACGCCCATGCTGTCCTTTACAAACCTGGCTAGTTTGGGTTCGCCGGACATCTCCACGCAATCCTGCACCATGAAGGTGAGGTAGCCGTTACTTTCCGATTGCTGAGCATACACCCAGTCGGTACTGTCAAGAATTGAGCGATCCAGCCTAGTTTGAAACTCGGCGAGCGAAGGTTTGGTCAGAGAGAAATTGTTGTTGAATACACCGATCGCCACCAGGAAGACGCCGCTCAGGAAGGCATAACCGCAAAAACGAACCGCCCGGCGCGAAAGTCTGGCTCTACTAGGGCTGAGTCGATCAGGATTCATCACCCCGATCTTATGCCATTTCCACAGGCGATTGCCGCCGAGTGGCGGGGGGGCCAGGGGCAGCCGGGTGGCGGACGCTCTAGCCGGGACAGTCGCGGTGCGCTTTCCGTAGCGCGACCAGCAGATTCTCCATCTCATCCGGATCATAGACGAAGTAATGTCCGCGGCGGGGCAATTCCTGGTAGCCGCAACCGGGGATGCGGGTGCGGAGGTCGCGCGCGACGTCGATGGGTACCACCATATCGTCCACGCCGTGCGTGATTAACACGGTGCAGGCGGCCAGATGGGTAAGGTCAATATTGGGGTCAGAGTAAAGCGCCTGCACTTCCTGCAGTAAGTAACCCGGACCTTGCGCGTAGCTCTCACGGCGATTCTGCCGGAACGGCTCCTCCACCGCCGGCTGCGACAGGATCCGCTGGTCGTCGGCGCAGAGGTCGTGTTTTACGTCGGCGAAGTATTTTTCCCATTCGTTCATCAGGCGGTCGCGGTGTTTCTCTTCAATGCGCAGGAAGGTGGCCTCGCGGAAGTTGGCTAGCTTCGCCGAAAGCAAAATGAACCAGGTTTCCTGAGAGAATCGGCGCCAGTTGGCGATCAAGTGCGGCAGCCCCAGGCTGCCCACCAGGGAGATGGCGCGCAAGCCAGGCAGCTGTCCGCAGGCGAGCGCGTAGGTGGCGCCGGCCGAAAAGCCGAGGATGGAGAAGGGTTGCGCCGGCCCCAATAGGTAGGAGGTTAACTGCCGCACATCGGCCGCCCAACTGACCACGGTGCGGTCTCGCGCGGGGGTGGAAAGGCCCATACCGGGTCGATCGGGCGAGATGAGGCGGATGTTGAGTTTTTCGAGCAGTTCGTCAGAGGCAGCCATACGCTCAAGGCGCGAACCCTGAAAGCTGTGGAAGTGAAGGATGGGCGTGCCGGTGCGCGGGCCCCGATCCATGTAAGCGAGTGTACGTCCATCGCGGAGGGTGAGTTTGCCGAAGGATGGGTCAGATTCGCCAGGCGCGGGACGCAAGCCAGGGATTTGTTCCATCAGTCCGGCCACGGCATCCCGCAATTGAGCAGTATCGCTACGAGGGTCGCCGGAGGGCATGATCGGCCGGCCAATGCGAACGTGAATGCGAAAAGGCGGCGTCGCACCGGTGCTGGGGAGCGATTCATCGGTTCCCATGGCGGAGAAGATCACGGTTTCCGGCGTCCAATCCAGGCGCAGGCCGCCGATGGCCACCGGCACCACCGGACAACCGCTTTTCATCGCCACCACGGCCGCTCCCGTGCTCCAATCTTGCAACTGCCGAACGGGGTCGGCAACGGCGCGGCCCGCAGGAAAGATGAGGACGGCATGGCGGTCGCTCTCTCGCAGATAAGCTGCGATGGTGTCCGATGCGCCTTGCCGCTTGCCGGGCACCGGATCGCCCACCAGCAGCGCAATCCCGTAGTGATGAAGTACCCAGCGTTCGGCCCGCACCACCCAATTTCGATTGTCGATCGTGATCACGATACGCGGCACGCGGCCGGCGCGCGTGGCCAGCAGATGGCCGAGAATGAATCCGTCGACCCCCGATTTGTAGGCATGATTGGCGGCGACTACGTAGGAACCCTGGGGGAGATTCTCGAGGCCTTCGACATCGATCCAGCGCAGCACATGTTTGGCGAAAAGCACTTGCATCAGGCGGATGGGCCAACCCTGGGCTTGTAAGTCTTCCGGGGCGTCGGCCATTTCCTTGCGCAGAAAGAGGTGGAGCGGGATCGCGACCGCCGCGAACCCGAGCGCGGCAAAGCCGGTGGCCAGGCCCAGTTTGCGGAGAAAGCTTTTACCCGGTTTTGGTGGCATGGGGGTCTTAGCTAAAGCGCTTGCGCACCAGGAACCAAAGGTTATGGAAGCCGTCGCGCCAGGGGTTCAGTTTAATCTCGCCCAAGCGCGAGCTGTAGAGAATCGAGATCTCCTGGAACAGAATTCCGTTGCGTTTCAAGGCCTCGATTTTGATCTCTTCGCTGAAGGCCATGCCGTCGCTTTCGAGCGTCATCTTCGCTAAGATTTTGCGTTTGAAAACCCACATGCCGCTTTGCGAATCGCGCACCCAGCGGAAGTACAGCAGCGACATGGCGATGGACAGAATCAGGTTGCCGATTTTGTGTTTGAAACTCATCGCTTCGCGGTCGCGCACGGGGAAGCGCGAGCCATTTAAAAAGTCCACCTGCAAATGCCGAAAGGCCTCCAGGAGATAGGAGATGGCGTCGGGCGGATAGCTGTGGTCGCCATCGAGCGTGATGATGATGTCGCCCGTGGCGGCGGCAAAGCCACGCTTATAGGCGCGACCGTAGCCGCGCACGTTTTCACGGATCACCATGGCCCCGTATCGCTCGGCGACGGCCGCCGTGCGATCGGTGGAGCCGTTATCGACGACGATGATCTGATCGACGAATTTGGGCATGCGTTGGAGCACTTGCTCCACACCTTCCTCTTCGTTCAAGCAGGGAATGATGACGGTAATCGCTTGGTCGTTATACAAGGGCGGAAAGAGTAAGGTAACACGATTCGACTTTTCGATGCCTGAATCGCGTCATACTGACTGAAATGCTAAGATTTGCTCTCGGCCTCTGCGCCGTTACCCTCGCGATCGCTCAGCCGAATGCCGATTTAGGCCAGGTTCGGTCGGTTTACATTATGCCGATGAGCGGCGGCTACCATCAGCATCTGGCGAACCGGCTAATTCGGTTGGGTCTGTTTCAGCTGGTGGCCGATCCGCACCATGCGGACGCTATTCTCACGGATCGGTTGGGGGAGGGTTTGGAAGCCCGGCTGGATGGTTACGACGCCGCCTCGCAAAAGCGCGACGAGACGGCGAAAGGCGATAGCAAAGTGACTCTGGCGGAGCGGCCCATTACGACAAGTCTTTCGGGGGGTAAGGGCACGCTGTTTTTGGTTGATCGTAAGTCACGCCGCCTGCTTTGGAGCACTTTCGAGAAGCCCAAGAACGTGACGGCCAAAGAATTGGATCGCTCGGCGGGCCGCGTGGCGGGCCGCGTGAAAGAGGAGTGGTCCGGTAAGAAGTCGTAGGGGCGCGCTGGGAATTAACGGGATATCTTTCGACGAATTTACCAGCCTTGGTCGTTCAAGACGACGTTTTGAACGAATTTTCCTGTTGACATTGAAGCATTTTGGCGATATGTCTAGACATATGAGTCCTGCTCCTGCGCGCACAACGATTCGACTTGATGAAGCCTTACTCGACCATGCCAAGGTGGAAGCGCGGCGGCGTGGCCTCACGCTGACCGCGCTGATCGAAGAGGGGCTCCGAATGGCGATGGCTCGCACGCCCGTTTCGACGAAGCTCCATATCGAAATTCCTGTTTGCCGGACGGGTGGCGGCACCCTACCCGGCGTTGATTTGAGCGACAGCGCGGCGTTGCTCGATTTGATGGAGGGGCGCAGTTGACTTTAGCCGACGTCAATATTCTGCTTTACGCTTTTCGCTCGGACAACGAACATCATGAGAGCTGCCGCGAATGGCTAAACGGGGTGGTGAATGGTGAGGCGCATTACGCGGTTTCGCCTCAAGTGCTGAGTTCCGTCGTCCGCATCGCCACCCACCCCAAAATCTACGCGCGACCGAGTGCCCTACTGGATGTGCTCGATTTTTGCGCGGTGATTACGGCCCCGTTGCATTGCCATCTGGTTCAGCCCGGGCCGCGCCACTGGGACATCTTCACTCGGCTTTGCCGCGAGGCGAATGCGAAGGGAAGTTTGGTGCCTGATGCTTGGTTCGCTGCGATAGCCATCGAATGGGGTTTCGAATGGTTCACGCTGGATGGTGACTTTGCGCGCTTCCGGGGACTGCGTCTGTATCGCCCTTAAGTCTTCGGCGTCGTGTGAACCGAGTGCTGCTCCTGCGGATCGTTCAGTTTGATCTCGATGGTGCGCTCTTCTTCGTTGACGTCGTAGGTTTGGCCGAACGTCTGGTAGCCCTTGGCGATCACTTGAATGAGGAGCTTTCCCTGCGGAATGGGCGGAATTTTGGCCCAGCCTTCCTGGTTCGTCCGCAGCTCCCAATTCTTGACAATCTTCTTGCCCAGCTTGACGACGGAGCGGCCTTGAATGAACCGGACCACCACGGCCGCGCGGTCAATGGGGTTGCCGGCCTGAGTTTTCACTTCGATTCGTAGCCGTGTGGTGAGGTCATCGCCGCGCAGCGCGGGCAACAGGGGCATAGTGAGCAGAAGCGAACGACGGGTGATCACGATTCCTATTGTAGCTGCTGCATGTATTCCAGAAAGCGGGTCGCGTAACGGTCGAGCGTTTTGATGTCGCCGCCGCCCAACAGCGGCGAGCACATCTCGTAAGCGACGGAAGCTTCGGGTGCGCCCTCGGCCAGCCCGCGCAGGAATACGCCGTAGTCGATGAAGCCTTCGCCCATCGGTACGGCTTGCACCAGCGGCGTGCCGGGCTCGTAGTTCACCAGCGCCGGATTGTAGCGATAGCGGGGGCGCAGTTGATAGTCAGCAACCGTGGTGTGGATGGTGAGGGGTGCCATGCGGCGGGCGGGCTCGGCCAGATCCGTCACTCCGTGCAGCGCGGGTGCCCAGGCGTCGAACATGGCGCGGCACGGCGGGACGCTGTGGAGCAAGTCTTCAAACTGTTGCCATCCGACGGCGAGGTCGTGATGGTTCTGCACGCCGAGGGTGACGCCCAAATCGCCAGCCCGGGTGGCGGCTTCGCGCAACGTGTCGACCACCAGCTTCCACTGCGCGCCATACGTCGCGCCGGCCTGCTCGTAGCCGGTGAAGATACGCAAGCGCTGCCCGCCGAGGTCACGCGTGAGTTTGGCTAACTCGACAATATAGGCTACTTGAAACTCGCGATGAGGGATTTCGGCATGCTCCAGATCAGCGGTGAGGTTGGTGTAGCCGGCCACCACCAGATCCTTGAGGCCACGCTGCTCCAGCACGCCCCGTAGCGCCCGGCGCTGGGCGGCGTCATAGTCGAGAGGGGAGACGTGCGGGCGCTTGGCCATCAGCATGACGCCGCCGAAGCCCAGGTCAGCGGCGTGGTGGATGAAGGCCTCGACGCCGAGCGAATCTTGGCCCCAGAAACCGGCATACGAAACGGAATGCAGCAATCGAGTGCCCAGCATCCCCTGATTGTAGGCCGAACGGCTAGACTAGGGGGTGATGACCACTGCGGTGCCACTGTTCGATACCTACGGCCGGTTGCATGACAACCTCCGCATCTCGGTGACGGATCGCTGCAATATCCGCTGCTTTTATTGCATGCCAGAGACAGGCTCCGAGTATGTGGACCGGGCCGAGATTCTGACGTTTGAAGAGATTGAGCGCTTCGTTAAGATCGCCGTCGACCTGGGCGTCACCAAGATTCGGTTGACCGGTGGCGAGCCGCTCGTGCGTAAAGACCTACCGTCGTTGGTCGCGGCGCTGCACAAGATTCCCGGCATCCGCGATATCGCCATGACCACCAACGGCGTCCTGCTGGCTGACCAGGCTCAGGCACTCTACGACGCCGGATTGCGCCGGCTGAATGTGCATCTGGATACGCTTGACCGCCAGCGTTTCCTTCAGATCACGCGCCGCGACGACTTTGGCCGCGTGATGGCTGGCCTCGAACGCGTGCAAGCCCTGGGCTTTGGCCCCATTAAGCTGAACGTCGTAGCGGTGAAGAATCTGATTGAGCCCGACATCGTGCCCATGGCCCGCTTCGGCCGCGAGCATGGCATCGAGATCCGGTATATCGAGTTCATGCCGCTGGACCATCAAAGCATCTGGGACCGTTCGCGCGTCCTGTCGATGGACACGATGCTTGGGATGCTGCGGCAGGAGATTGGTCCGCTGGAGCCGATCCCGGATCCGGATCCGCGCGCCCCGGCCACCGAGTTTCGTTTCACCGACGGCATCGGGAAAGTCGGCTTTATCGCTTCGGTGTCGAAGCCCTTCTGCCTCAACTGCAATCGCCTCCGGCTGACCTCCGATGGCCAGTTGCGGTATTGTCTTTTTGCGATTGAGGAGACGGATATAAAGAGCTTATTGCGCGCCGGCTCGCACAACGATGAGGCGATCGTCGCCGCCATCAGGCAGACGGTGAAAGACAAGTGGCTCGGGCACGAAATCAACACCAATAAGTTTGTGGCCCCGCCCCGGCCCATGCATTCCATTGGCGGCTAGGTATTCTGACCGCGTATTTCTAACTTCTCTCTCAGGCAGGCTACAGCCCCACGGCGTCAGCCGTGGGGCACGAACAGCCTTAAAATGCGTCCCACAGCTTACGCTGTGGGCTAGTTGGGCGAGTGAATCATCCGCTCGAAAACAAGTTACTACTATCAGAGCTGAGCGGTGAGGTGCATCCAGCGAATCCCACGCTCGCGCCACCCGCGTTCGGTCCGGCAAAGAAATCGACTGCGAAGAATTCTTGACATAGGTAAATACGATTGAGACCATAAAAAAGATCGGATGTGCCTATGGCAACGAAGCCCCCTCTCAATCCCTATGTCCCCGCCCGGACGCTGGACCTGCGCTTGTTAGAGTATTTCTGCGCCGTGGCCCGTACTAGGAGTTTCACGCGCGCCGCGGAGGAATTGGGCATGGCCCAGCCTTCGCTTTCCGAACAGATTAAGAAGTTGGAAGGTTCTCTGGGGGCCCACCTTTTCGAACGGCTCAGCCGCCGCATTGAACTGACGCCGCTGGGCGAAGCACTGCTGCCGAAGGCGCGCGCGCTGCTGGAAGAGGCGGCGGCTTTGCCGCTGATTCTGGGCTCGCTCCGCGAAGGCGTGCGCGGCGACTTGCGCATCGGTGCCATTCCGACGATCCTGCCGTACTTCCTGGCTCCCCGGTTGCGGCAATTCGTGGACACTTGCCCGGAGGTAAACATCCATCTGCGTGAAGCCACCACCCCCGAACTGATCGAACAAATTCAGGACGGCGTGCTGGATATCGCGTTGTTAAGTGTGCCCGTGGAGGGGCAAGGCCTCGTGATGTGCGAACTGTTTCGCGAAACGCTCTCCCTGGCCGTGCCGGACGATCATCCGCTGGCGAAGGCCGACAGCGTGGACTTACGCCGCTTGGCCACCGAGCGGCTGTTAGTCCTTAAAGAGGGTCACTGCTTGCGCGACGAGACGTTGACCATTTGCCAGCGGGCTCGGGCGAAGTTCGCGGGTCAATTTGAGGCCGATCAATTTGCGAGTATCTTCGAACTGATTCGCGCGGGTTTCGGCGTCAGTATTGTGCCGGAGATGGCGCGCCTTTCGGCCCTAGGCTGCCGCTTAATTCCCTTGGATCAGAAGGCGACTCGCCGCGTCGGTTTCATCCGTCTGGAGCGTCACTATGTCTCCAAACCAATCGAAGCTTTTGTCGAATTTCTACGCCACGCGGCTAAGTCATATAAGTAATTTAGGCCAGAGCCATTTCCGGCACTAACTCAGCGATGGATTCAACAATGCGGCCCGGCCGGAAGGGATACTCGCACAATGATTCGCGGGTGGTCGATCCGGTGAGCACCAGAATACTCCGGAAGCCTAGATCGGTGGCCCCGCGGATATCGGTCTCCATGGTGTCGCCGATCATAATCACTTCGTCGGTACTCAAGCCAATGCGCTTGCGCGCCGTACGCATCATGAACGGATTGGGCTTACCCACGTGATAAGCCTTACGGCCGGTGGCCGATTCGAGCATCGCGGCGATGGCGCCGCAGCCGGGGCGAGGGCCCGAGTCCGTTGGGCACCAAGTATCGGCGTTGGTCGAGATGAGGCCCGCGCCATTGGCGATGGCCCGATGCGCGTCCTCCATCATTTCAAAATTCATCACGCGGCCTTCGCCCACAATGACGTAATCGGGATTCTTGCGGCTGGTGGCGTAACCCACTTCGCTGAGGGCGGTAAGCAAGCCGCCTTCGCCGATGACGAGCGCGGTGCCGCCCGGTTTCTGACGGTGGACGAATTCCGCTGTGGCCACCGCCGACGTGTAAATGTCGTCAACCGCGACATTCATTTCGAACGTGCGTAGTTTAGCAACTACATCAATGGGGGTATAAGCGGAGTTATTCGTAAGAAACAGAAAGGGGGTGCCGGTTTCCTGCAAGAAGCGGATGAACTCGGCCGCGCCCGGAATCGGTGCCGAGCCTCGATACACCACTCCATCCATGTCAATCAGATAGCCTTGTTTCATAACATCCTCACTTCAACATTGTCGTCGACGGGGATGAACTTATCGTGAACGGAACCGGCTTGGTTCTGAATATTGGCAGGGAGAGAACAATTTCTCTCTATTTATTACTCTACCGTGTTTGCCAAAGTTTTGCTGGGCGCAGGCCAGGGCAGGGAGGTAACCACTTCACGAATGTTACGCCGATCCTCCGCGGACAGCCGGTCATATTTGGCATCATGGCTATCGAGAATGGTCATCAACCGTCGCTCAATGCGAGTGAGGGCGGTGGGTGGCAACGCCCGAAACGCGGCACTCTCAATCATGTAGCTGAGCGGAATACGGAATAGCCGGGTCCGCAAATCGAACTGCCGTAACCGGCCTTGCTTGGCGAAGACTTCGCTGAATTGGCTCGACCCTTGGATGGGCGCGGTGAGTTGCGTCTCGTCCAAGAACAAAAGGTAGTCCACCATCTCCTCACAGGCGGAGCGAATGCGCCGCTCCGTGCTTTCGCTCACCGTGTCGG
>JAYVRS010000942.1:0-3641 GCA_043776185.1 Bryobacteraceae bacterium
GGTTACATTGTTTACTCGCCGCAAAACCCCTACATTTTGGGCGAACGTTTCCGTAGCCTGCAGCGCAAAGCGAATCCATTGGGCCTGTCGATGTACAGCTTCATCCTCGCCCAACACCGCCAGACTCTCAATTGGCTCGAAACCTTGCCCTTCGTCGATGCGGCCCGCATCGGTTACTACGGTCTCAGTTACGGCGGAGTCACCGCCCTGCGCGTTCCGCCCCTGGAGCCCCGTTACAAGGTCGTCGTGTGCTCCGGCAACTTCAACGAATGGCTCTGGAAACTAACCAGCATTGAGGACTCTTTCAGCTTCATGTTCACGAAAGAATATGAGGCCTTCGATTGGAACTTAGGCCCCCGCTTTGGCCACGCCGAAATGGCCGCTCTGATCGCCCCGCGACCGTTTCTCGTCGAACGCGGCCACTCCGACAGCGTCGGCATCGACGAATGGGTCGCCTACGAATTCGCCAAGGCCAAACGTTACTACGCCCAGGCCGGCGCACCGGATTTAGCCGAAATCACTTACTTCGATGGCCCCCACCGCATTCACGGCGACTACGCCTACGCCTTCTTGCGCAAACACCTAGGACCTCCAGTTACCCGGTAGGACCGGCCTCCCGGCCGGTCCAGACTCGCCAAACAGAACCCCGACCGTAAGGGAGAGGATCCCGCACCGAGCCGCACCGAGCCGCATTCCCTAGAAAAGGATCTTAACCGCGAAACGCAGTTGCCGTTCACCGACGGCGCTGCTGACTTCCGTGTAGTTATTCAGCGCCCGGATAGTGCCATCCGCATTTCGCGTCGGCGTGGACGCATCCGCGCCCGGATTGCCGAATTGCGGAGTGTTAGTCACGCCGAAAGCCTCCATGCGGAATTGCATGGTCACCTTCTCCTTCACCTTGAAGTTACGAAAGACGCTGGCGTCCAAATTCACGCGCCCTGGGCCACGTAGTAAGTTGCGCCCGGTCGAGCCATAACCGACTCGAGTTACCGGAGCGAAGGCGTAAGGATCGAACCAACTGACCCCACGGCCCACGTTAAAGAGTTTGTCCACGGTCGGCTTCACCTGATCAGCCGTCTGGCCGTTGCTCACCGCGTTGAGCGAAGCGCCGTTGGAACCAACGGTGAAAGGGTTACCGCTCTGCGCCGTGAATAGACCATTCAATTGCCAGCCACCCAGCAACATGCTACCGAAGCCCGACGTGACATGCGCCCTGCCTTTGCCGAAGGGCAACTCGTAGTTACCGTACACCGACAGGTTGTGCGGCCGATCATAACCCGCTAAAGCCCGGTTGCGCTCGTGAATAGAAACCTGATTCCAGGTAATTCCACTTTCGCTGTTATCGGCATAATTAATCGCCTTAGACCACGTGTAGGCCAAGCCGATATTCGAGGCACTGCCCGAGAAACGCTTCACGATCGTCGATTGCAGCGAGTCGTAATTGGAGTCTTTGAATGGCGTATAGAAGTTGATAGTACCGATGCGGCCCACCGTGCCAAACAGCTGCCGGCCGGCATTGCCGCCCCCGGGCGGCGACCAGTTCAAGTTCAAATTACTAAACTGACGCACCGATTTGGTCGTCACATAGCCGGCCTGAATATTTACGCCCGCGCCCACCTCTCGCTGAATGGTGATGTTGTAGCTGCGAATATAGCCACGGTCCACCTTGAGTGGATAGGTGGTGGTCTGCAAAGCCGGCGGCAGGATCAGCGTGGGTGAGCTCAAATCCGGGCCCTGCACAATCGGAATGCCAGTCCGCAGCGTGCCCGCCGCCTGAAAGGAGCTTGCACCCGAGAACTGGGAAGAGATCGTCGCCGGATAGGCATCGCGCATTTGCCGGAAGTTATTCGGATCGATACTAATCCCGAAGCCGACGCGAATCACGGTCTTATCATTCAAGCGATAAGCGGCTCCCACCCGCGGAGCAAATTGCCCGTGCCCCACATCGACGCCGCTATTGGTGGGGTTGCCGCCCAGGCCGCCGACAATTACCCGGTCGCTGGCCACATCGTAGCGCCCAAAGCCCGTATGATCACGCTTGCCGAAAGGATAGATCTCATAGCGAATGCCGTAGTTCAGAGTCAACTTACGATTCACCTGCCACTGATCGCGGGCATAAAAGCCATGCGACGGCATGCGCACCGTGGCGGGATTGAGATACTGCACATCCTTGCCAAGCGATTGCGCCAAGCCCAACGAGAAGTCGGCTAGGCCGTTATACAAATTGGGGGCCACGCCGCCATTCAACGCCGTAAGTCCTCCCGTAAAATTGAAACCGCCGCGCGGCCCAAAGGCCGCCTGGGGCTGAAAGTGGTTGATCGTCAAATATTGATAGTCATAACCAAATCGGAAAGAATGCGCCCCACGTACGTAAGCCAAATTAGCCGTGAGCGTGTATTGCTGATCACGGAAAAGAAACGGGTTGGAAACGTTCGGGTTACCCAGCGCCGAAAACCCCGAAATATTGAATCGCGGATAGCCGCCCTGCAGCCGGTCGGAGCCGTTAGTGCCCGGAATCTTGAGGTCATCTAGGCCATAGTTCTTATCGATATCGACATTTTGGGCACCCAGTCGCTGACGAGTAAAGCCGACATTCCCGTCAAACAATAATCTCGCACTTAAAGTGTAAGTTCCGCCGACCGACGCCGTCTGGATCAGCCCAGGGGCCGACCCTGGCTGGCCACCCGCCAACGCATCGCCGCCCGCCGCGCCCAGGCTCGGAGGGTCGAAGATGTCACTCGGCGAGTAACTATACCGCACGAACATGCTGCTCTTGTCCGTGGGATTGTAATTGATCTTGAAGTCGGCGTTGTCGCGGTTAAATTTATAAGTGCCCGTCGCCAAATAGTTATTGTTGACCGTGCCAGTCTGGTTCGGGGCGGGTGCCAAACCGAGCATCATCCGCGACGCGGAGTCAAAATTGGAAAGCGGAATGCGGTTGCCAGGAAACTGCTGGCGGCCCGTTCCATTGGCGGCACCCGTACCCGGGTCGAAGATATTCACGCCGGTACCGCTAAAGTCGCCGCCTTTCAACACATCCGTGGGGACGGTGCGGAAGGCGAACGCATATTGCCGGCGCGTCGTGCGCTCCCAGTTAGCGAAAAAGAAAAGCTTATTCTTCTTAATCGGCCCGCCGAAAGTACCGCCCCATTGGTTAAAAATATTCTTCGGCAGGCGATTTTCAAAAAAGAAAAATGGCCGCGCCTTCAGCGCGCTGTTGGTATGGAACCAATGGCCGCTGCCATGGAAATCATTAGTGCCACTCTTGATTTGCACATTCACGACGGCACCGCCGGCCATCCCCTGCTCCGCGTCATAGCTATTCGTCACGATGTTCACCGTCTCGATCGCCTCGGCCGGCGGAATGTACGCCGTAATGTGCGGCAGCCACGGATAGCTGATCACCGCGCCATCCAGCTTCGTATTGCTGTTCGAGTAAGACACGCCATTGACGTTCGACACCAGCGAGCGTTGCGGATTGCCCGCATCGGAGTGCGCCTCCGCTGGCGGCGAAAAGCCGGGGATCGTCTTGTAGAGGTTTTGGAAATTGCGCCCGGCGCCAATCGGTAAATCCGTAATCTGCTGGCGCGCCAACTGCGCACTCACATCGGCTTTGTCTGTCTTCAGCACGGACGCGTTGT
>JAYVRS010000943.1:0-3638 GCA_043776185.1 Bryobacteraceae bacterium
TGTTTCGGGAAAAGGTCCTGGGCGGAAAGACTGACGGTCAGCCACAGGGCAACACCGAAAAGACGGATCATGTCCTCAGCCTACCGCAGCTCTAAGCCCGCGCCGCTGAGACGCGCGATTAAGCGCTCCCGCGCGCCCGAGATCTCCTCGGCGGATAAGGTATGGTCGGCGGCCGCCAGGGTGATGCGGAAGCTCACCGAATGGCGTCCATCGCCCAACGGATGCAGCATCAGGTATTCGGTACGCTCCACCAGCGCATCGGTGAGCAAGGCGGCAATGCTCGCCACCAGTACGCGTGGCCCAGCGACGACCGATAGGTCAAATTCCGAGGACGGGAACTTGCGCACTGGCCGATACTGCTTCGTGTCCAACTTCAGCAAATCCAGGTTCAGATCGGCGATGGCCGCCCGTCCCTTTAACAACGACGGATGCAGCTCAAACAGCCGACCGATCGACGTCTCGCCCAGCAGCACCTCCGCCGCACGGCCCGGGTGCTCATAGCTAAGCGCCACGGCGGGCCGCACGGTGAGCGCGGGGTTCAAACAAGCCAGCAGCCGCTTCAGCTCCTGCAGATTGCCTTCGCCATCCTGGCGCGAATAGGCCGCCGCCACCAGCTGCGGAATCTCCAATGGCTCATGGCCGCGAATCGGGTGTATCTCGTTGCCGATTTCAAAGAGCCGGAACGCCGGCGAATGCTTAGCGTTCTCCGTCAGATTACGATGGATGCCCGGCAGCAAGCTGCGCCGCAGAAGTCCCTGATCGGACGCAATCGGATTCAGCACCCTGACATGCGCTTCGGGGACCAGGCCAAATCGCAAAGCCTGCTCGGCATTGACGAACGAGTAGTTGTAGACCTCGGTGTAGCCTTGCTGAGAACACACCGTGCGCAGCTGATGCTGAAAAGCGCGATGCGGATTGGGCGGGGGCGGCGCCGCAGCGACGAGCGGCGCAATCGGCGTAAAGTTGTCGTAACCGATCATGCGGCCGATCTCTTCGACCAAGTCTTCCTTGATCGAGATGTCCTTAGTAGCGCGCCAACTCGGCACCCGCACTTCCAGCGACCCATCCCCCAACTCACTCACGCCAAACTGCAAGCCGGCCAGGATCTTGGTGGCGACGGCCGGCGTGATCTCGTTGCCCAGCTTGCGGCCCAACCAATCCAGCGGCAGCACGATCGGTTCCGGATGCCGGAACTCGGCATGAACGTCGCAGAGGCCGCCCTTGACACGTATGCCCGGACACACCTGCTGCAACAGTGACACGGCGCGGGCCAACGCGCGCACGGTGTTGGCCGGGTCCTGCGACTTCTCAAAACGCATGGAGGCATCGGTACGCAGCTTGAGCCGGGTGGAGGTCTTTCGAATACCGGCCGCCTGAAAATTAGCGCTTTCGAGCACAATGCGGACCGTGCCCTCGCCAATGGCCGTATCCGCGCCACCAATGACGCCCGCGATCGCAATGGGCCCCGAGTCGTCGGTGATCACGAGGGTGGAGGAATCGAGCTGATAGGCCTCGCCATTCAACGCCGCCATCGACTCGCTCTCATGCGCATTTCGCACTCGAATGCCGCCTTGCAACTTCTCGGCATCGAAGGCATGCATCGGCTGCGCCAACTCCGCCATGATGTAGTTCGTGACATCGACAATGTTGTTAATCGGGTTCAAACCCAGGCTCTCCAGCCGATACTGGAACCACAGCGGCGACGCCTGCACGCGGACGTTTTCAAAGATCAGTGCGCTGTAACGCGGGCACAAGGTGAAGTCGCGCACGGCCACATCGATGCACGCCAGCTCTTCGGGAAACGGCCGCAGCTTCACCGGATCCTTGAGCTCCAGCCCATAGATGGCGGCCACTTCGCGGGCCATACCGTAGTGCCCCCAAAGGTCCGGCCGATGGGTGAGGCTCTTGTTGTCGATCTCGATAATAAAGTCCGGCGTGCACCCAATCCCGCCACCCACTTCGACAATGCCGGCGTGGTCCCGATTGATGCCCAGCTCTTTGCCGCTGGCCAGCATGCCCTCGCTCTCGACGCCGGCAATCATGGCCTTGGTTAAGGTTTTGCCTTCGATTTCCACGCCCGTCGGGCAATACACGGCCACCATGCCCACGCGCACGTTGGGCGCGCCGCACACGACGGTCCGGGTGCCATATTGCGCCGACTTCACCACCACCCGGCGATTGTGCGAGCCCTCAATCGGCTGCACGTCCACCACCTTGGCCGACACCACCTTGCCGAAATGCTGGCCCACCGGCTCCAAGCCTTCCGCCTCGGCTGTGCGCAAGGTGATCTGGCGCATGGTTTCGAGCGGCGTCGCTTTCAGCGCCGGCACCAACTCTTGAATCCAGTTGTAAGAAAATTTCATGGCTTAGAACTGCTTTAGAAAACGCAGGTCGCCGCCCTGCAACTGCCGGATATCTTCAATGCCGTAGCGCATCATCACCAACCGCGTCATGCCCAGGCCGAAGGCGAAACCGTTCCATTCGTCGGGGTCAATGCCGCCCAGCCGCAGCACGTTTGGATGCACCAAACCGCAAGGCAACAACTCCACCCAGCCGCTCTGCTTACACACCGCGCAACCCTGGCCTCCGCACAGCAGGCACTGGATGTCGAGTTCGAAGCCAGGTTCGACGAATGGGAAATAGCCCGGCCGCAAGCGCACCGTCACTTCGCGGCCGAAGATACCGGAGAGCAGCGTCTTCATGAAGTAAATGAGGTTGGCGACCGAGACGTCCTTGTCCACCATCATGCCTTCCAGCTGATAGAAAGTATGCTCGTGGCTCGCATCCACTTCTTCATTGCGGAACACGCGCCCCGGGGCAATCATCTTGAACGGCGGCTTCAGCATCTTCATGCCGCGCACCTGCACGGGCGAAGTGTGCGTGCGCAGGCACAGCCCACCTTCGAGCCAAAACGTATCCTGCATGTCGCGCGCCGGATGGTCGGCCGGAATGTTGAGCGCGTCGAAGTTATTGAACTCGCTTTCCACTTCCGGACCATCGAGCACCGCAAAACCAAGCGAAGTGAAAAGCTGCTCAATCTCGCGCTGAATCTGCGTCAGCGGATGCAGACTGCCGGGCCGTTGACCCGCCGGGGGAATCGTTAAGTCGAGCCATTCGGCATCCAGCTTGATCGCTAGCGCGGTCGCATCGAAGGTGGCTTTGCGTTCGTCGAACGCAGTTTCCAAGGCTTGCTTGGCGAAATTCAAATCCTTGCCGAGCAAGGCGCGCTCTTCGGGCGTCAACTTGCCGAAGTCTTTGCTGAGGTTGGCGAGCGCACCCTTACGGCCCAGCACTTCCACGCGAATCGCTTCGAGGTCCTCGGCGGTGGCCGCGGTGGCCACGCGCGCCAGCGCGGCCTGCGTAAGATCGGCGAGGCTCATGCGCGGGTTAGCGGCACAAACGCCGGCGACTCCAGCAGCTCAAAGGCCAAGTGGTTCACGTAGAAGGCCAGCAAAGCGTCCGGATAAACGTCTTTGAAATGGGCATAGACACGCGGCTGCCAATCGCCCACCAGGTATTTGGTGGCGTCGATGTCCTTGGCGAAGAAGCCATCCTCGTGCGGCACTTCCAGAAAGTTGAGCACGGCTTTGATCATGTCGAGGTTCGAGACGAGGATCGATTGCGCCAAGTCCTGCCCC
>JAYVRS010000944.1:0-3636 GCA_043776185.1 Bryobacteraceae bacterium
CCACGGCTGACGCCGTGGGCTAGGAGGGTGGTGACCATGGCAAAGTTCGGGGGTTAGCCTTTGCCCATTTCGCGCTTCATCTCTTCGACAATCTTAAGGCGGTGTTCGCCTTGGAGGTCTTCTTCCATGCGGCGGAGGGCGACGCCGACGATGTCGCGATGGTGGAGGTCGGAGCCTAGGCCTAGACGCTCCGATAGTTCAAGCCAGATGTCGTGGACGCGGTCGACGTCTTCGGGCCAGAGACGTGGCGGATGAGGGCCGAGGTTGACGAATTTGGAAGGCCGGTCCGGCTTGATGATTTCGAGGGAAAAGGCGTGTTTTGGGTCGGTTAGCTTTTCCCAGGCTTGGCCGATGCGGCGGGCGAGTTCGTCGGAGACCATGGTGGCGGAGACGCCGGTGACCAGCCGTGAGCACTGAAGTTTGGCGGCGGTTTGGACCATGGCATCGAAGGGGTCGAGTCCAGGGACAACGAGCAGCTCGACGTGTTTGCCTTGCTTCTCCGCCATGGTGACGACGTGGCTGAAGAGCTCCTGCTCGTAGCTGGTGAAGATTTGCTCTTCGGATAGCTCGTACTCGCCGGAGCCGGTGATGGGGCGGACACTCATGACGACGATGTCGTGGCGGCGGAGGTTCGTCTTTTCGAGCACGCGTTGGAGATGGTCCATCTGGCCGTAGCCGCGGACGGCGACCAGCACGCAACCGGGCCGCACATGCACGGCTTCCTGCTCCACTTGCGTTTCGTGCTCCAGGTTGAACTGCTCAAAGCCTTGATCTTTCTTGTTGAGGTTGCCGCGGTTGATGCGTTCGGAGATCATGAAGATGGTGAAGAGCACTAGGGTGAAGGAGACGCCGTAGATGGTGGCAATCTCTTTTGAGAACAGGTTCGCCACGGCGACGAAGAAGAGCATCAGCACGGTGGCGCCCAGGCCGATGGGAATTTCGGTGCCGCCAATCTTCACGTTGAGTGGGAACTTATACTCCTGGTCATGCCGTTGGAAGCGGAGCGCCAGCACGCCGAGTCCTTTGAGGAAGAAGCTCCAGGTGACGCCGAACGCGTAGGCCTCACCTAGCAGCAGCACGTCGCCCCAGCTGCCCACGATGGTGGCGGCCTGCAGCAGGGCGATGAGGTTGATGATGTTGTAGGTGGTGCCGAAGGTTTTGTGCGGGCGGCGAAACCAATTCAGCAGGACGCCATCTTCGGCGACGCGATTCAGGACGCCGTTGGCACCGATGATGGACGCGTTGACGGCACCGGAGAGGATCAGCGTGCCGACGATGACCACAAAGACGTGAAAGGCAAACGTGAGCAGCGGAGGGCCGGCCAGGTATTCGGTGAGGCCGCCCAGCAGATTGTCTTTGAACAACAGCCGGACGTTGTCGGGGATGATCATCACGGCGAAAACGGAGATGAGACCGGTGGAGATCAAGGCGTAGAAGCAAACAATATTGGCGGTGATCCGCAGATTCTTCAGCTTCGGATAGCTGATCTCGCGATAGACCTGGGCCAGAGTTTCAAAGCCCGACATAGCCAGCAGCGAATGGCCAAAGGCCACGAGCAGCGAGACGGAGGCGATCTTTGACCAGACCGTTCCTTCGAGCCACCCCAGGGCGCCCTTGCCCCATTTGAGGTTCGACGGAATCGGCGCGGGGGGCAGGTGGACGTGGTCTTTCAGTAAGAGCGTGATGGTACACCAGATGATCATCATGACCACCATGACGGTGGTGATTTGCATGATGCGCAGGGCGTGGCCGCTGCTTTCATGCACGCCGCGGATGTTGCTGCGCCAGAAATAGCCGGTGACGAGGATGCCGAAGGCCATGGCGAAGAGATTGGTGTTCACCGTGAGGTCATGCCGGTGAGCCTTATCGAGGACCTCGTTAATCAGGCCGGCGAAGTAGTGTCCGGCGGAGACCGAACTGATGGGACCGGTGAGGATATAATCGACGACCAGCGCCGATACGGAGAGCTTGGCCATGCCCGGCCCCATGCTGTCGCGCACCACGACATAGACTCCGCCGCGGACGAACATGGAGCAGGACTCCATGTAAACGCTGCGGATGGCGAAGCCGAAAATGAGGATGGCGATGACGAACCAAGGGGCGGCCGGTCCAATGGATTGCTCGACGATGCCGCCGATGTAGAACATGGTGGAGGCAAGGTCGCTCAAGACGATGGAGGCGCCACGCCAGAAGCTGATGAAGGAGAGGGCGACGGTGGTGGCGACCACTACCTTGGCGGTGTTCGCTACGCCGCCGGCCCGCGGAGGGCCGTCAGTTGCCATGGGTCTTTGCAGTCATAAGAGCGCGGCAGGGGCCACACTTTGTATTCTACAGGGGATGACGGCTTTGCATATTGTCCAGCGGCTGCGGGCGGCCGGGCACCTCGCTTATTGGGTGGGCGGTTGTGTGCGGGACCTGCTGCTGGGCCGTGACCCGCAGGACTACGACATTGCCACCAGCGCGCGGCCGGAGCAGGTACTAGCTCTGTATCCCGACGCCATGCGCGTAGGCGCGCACTTCGGTGTGGTGCTGGTGGAGGGCGTGGAAGTGGCGACCTTTCGTAGCGACCAGGCTTACTCGGACGGTCGCCGGCCGGATGGGGTGGTCTTTGAAGAGTCGCCGGAAGCGGATGCCGCGCGCCGCGACTTTACGATCAACGGCATGTTTGTCGATCCAGTCTCGGGCGAGGTGCTGGACTTTGTGGGCGGTCGAGCGGACTTGGCGGCGGGCATCGTACGGGCGATTGGCGATCCGGTGAGCCGGTTTGCCGAGGATCATCTGCGGCTCTTGCGGGCCGTACGTTTTGCGGCGCGCTTTGGCTTCGTACTGGAAGCGGGGACCCGGCAGGCGATGGTGGCCGAGGCGGCGTCGATTCGTTTGGTGGCGGCGGAGCGGGTGCGGGATGAACTGACGCGCATTTTGGTGGAGGGTGGCGCTTCGCCGGGGTTCGCCCTGCTGCGCGAGACGGGGCTGCTGGTGCAGGTGCTGCCGGAGATCGCCGCGATGGAAGGCGTAGAGCAACCGCCCGAGTTTCATCCCGAAGGGGACGTTTGGACGCACACGCTGCTGATGCTGGCGGGTCTGCGGGCACCGAGCGTGACCTTGGCCTGGGGCGTCTTGCTGCACGACGTCGGCAAGCCGCCCACGTTTCGCCGCGCCGAACGCATTCGCTTCGATGGCCATGCGTCAGTGGGCGCGCGCATGGCGCGGGAGATGCTGGGCCGGCTGCGTTTTTCGGCGGATGAAGTCGACCAAGTGGTGAGCCTGGTGACGCATCACCTGGATTGGATGCATGTGCAAACCATGCGGCCCAGCACGCTGCGTCGCTTCCTGCGGCTGCCCTTGTTTGGCGAGCATCAGGAACTGCATCGGCTCGATTGCGAGAGCAGCCATCGGCGGCTGGAGAACTATGAATTCGTGCGCGGGCAGTTGGCGATGCTGTCGGAGGCCGATCTGCGGCCAGTGCCGCTGCTGACGGGACACGATTTGATTGCCGCCGGGCTGGTGCCGGGGCCGGCATTTTCCGCAATTCTCACGGAGATCGAGAACGCTCAGCTGGATGGAAGGGTCCGCTCGAGGGAGGAGGCCCTGCGGTTGGCGCTCGATGCCTCTCGGCAGCCTTAATGTGAAGGGTGT
>JAYVRS010000945.1:0-12699 GCA_043776185.1 Bryobacteraceae bacterium
GGCGGTGGATGGGGCTTTTGCCGAAGCGCAAGCGGGGCGCGCCGGGGTGGCCAAGCTGCAGTTTCGCGATTCCATCGAGGCGCGTCGCGCCTCGCTCGCTAACATGGTGGCGCGCTTGCTGGTCCGCAATAACGAGCGCGAGCAAGAGGCCGGCGCGCAGATCACCGCCATTTACGCGCAGGTGGAGCGCAACGTTTACCTATTTCTGGCGGCGATGCTGGCGATCCTGCTGGCGAGCGGACTGTGGCTGATCGATGCCAACCGCCGGCTCTTCGCCCGCCTGACGGACCTGTCGCGGCAACGCAGCGAACTCGCGCGCCGTCTCATCGGGACCCAGGAGGACACCTTGCGCCATGTCTCGCGCGAACTACACGACGAATTCGGCCAGACCCTGACGGCCATCGGCGTTATGATGCAACGGCTGGCTAAACGGGGCGTGACCCCGGACGATGGTTTGGTGGAGGCGCAGCAGATCACGCAAAACGCGCTCAATTCGGTGCGCACGCTGTCGCAGACCTTGCAGCCGGTACTGTTGCAGGAGCAGGGTCTGCTGCCGACGATCGCCTGGTATCTTCCGACGGTGCAGCGGCAGACCGGTTTGAAGATTCATTACGAGCCGCCCCCTGATTTCACGGTTGACGCCGCCCAAGGCATTCACATTTTCCGCATTCTGCAAGAGGCGCTCAATAACGTGGTGCGCCACGCCGGGGTGGAGGAGGCCTGGGTCCGGTTGAGCGCTACTGGCGATACATTGACTCTGGAGGTGGAGGATCGTGGCGGTGGTATCGGGGCGGGTAAGGGCCACAGCATGGGCCTTACCGGCATGCGCGAACGAGCGCAGATCATCAAAGGTAAAATCGAGTTTGAACCCGGGCCCCACGGTAGCACACACGGTGGCACGGTAGTAAGATTGCAGGCTCCCCGATGATCACCATCCTTCTAGTCGATGACCACGCCTTAGTTCGCCGCGGCTTTCGCCGTTTGATTGAGGACGAAGCTGACTTACAAGTAGTCGGCGAGGCGGGCGATGGAGTGGAGGCGGTGGCCTTGGCCGCTCGCTTGAAGCCGCAAGTAATCGTGATGGATTATGCCTTACCCGGCATCAATGGCGTACTGGCCACGCGGCAGATTCTGGCGGCGCAACCGGACGCGGCCGTGCTGATCCTTAGCATGCACACCGAAGCGCAATACGTGGAAAACAGCATTGATGCCGGCGCGCGTGGTTACCTGATGAAGAATGCTCTCGATCTGGAATTGGTCGATGCCATACGGCGGCTAGCGGCCGGCGAACGCTTGATTGATCCGAAACTCGAAAATCCGGACGGCAAGCGCCGTGGCCTCACCACGCGTGAGCTGGAAGTATTGCAGCACATCGTCGCCGGCCGTTCGAACAAAGAGATCGCCGGCGTGCTGGATATTAGTGTGCATACCATCGCCGTCCATCGCGCCCACATCATGGACCAATTGGGATTGCACAACGCCGCAGAGTTAGTCGCCTATGCGATTCGCAACGGCTTGGTGACGAATCCTTGACCCGGCGTCAGTTACTATTCGCGGCGGCGGCACCGAGTGGTACCCCCGGATTTTCTTTTACTGATGTTACCGCTAGCGCCGGGCTGCGTTTTCACCATAACTCGGGTGCGTTCGGCAGTAAGTACCTTCCGGAGACGATGGGCCCGGGGTGCGCATTTATTGATTACGACGCGGATGGCTGGCCGGACATCCTACTCTTGAACGGCAGCGACTGGCCGGGGCATAAGCGCCAGCGCAGCACGTTGGCGCTGTACCGAAATAATCGCAATGGTACCTTCACCGATGTCACGCGCGCGGCCGGCCTCGACCTCGAAATGTACGCATTGGGCGTCGCGGTGGCCGACTATGACAACGATGGTTACCCGGACCTTTACATCACCGGCATGGGCCAGAATCGCCTGCTGCGCAACAATCGGCGGGGCGGATTTGTCGATGTAACCGCCAAGTGCGGCCTGGGCGGGCGACAGGCTTTTAGCACCTCCGCGTTATGGTTCGACTATAATCGTGACGGCTTACTCGACTTATTCGTGTGTAACTACGTTCGTTGGACGCAGGCTACGGATGTATCGTGCAGCCTGGACGGCAAGACTAAGTCCTACTGCACACCCGAGGCCTATCGCGGCTCCACCTGTTGGCTATTCCGCAACAAAGGCGACGGCACGTTTGAAGATGTTACGGCCAGCAGCGGCATCTTCGATTCCACGTCGAAATCGCTGGGTGTCGCGATGCTGGATTATGACGAGGACGGCTGGCCGGACTTAGTGGTGGCTAACGACACCAGCCCCAATCGCCTCTATCGCAACCGTCGCAATGGCACGTTTGAGGAGATTGGCCTGCGTGCCGGTATCGCTTTCAGTGACGACGGCAAAGCCCGGGCGGGCATGGGCGTCGACGTTGGTGCTTTCGATGGTAGCGGCCGCCCTGGCATCGCGATCACCAATTTCGACAACGAGATGACGGCACTTTACCGCCGCCAAACGGGAGCTCGTTATGAGGATATTGCCGCCCCGAGCGGCGTGGCCGCTATTACTCGCAATACGCTAGGCTTCGGCTGCCATTTTCTCGATGCGAATCTAGATGGCGCGCTCGACTTACTGGTGGTGAACGGCCACATTGACGATACCGTGCGTAACATCCGTCGTGAAGCGACTTACGCGCAGCCACCGCACCTATTTTTGAACGATGGCCATGGAAAGTTCCGCGATGTCGCCAGCGAGCTGGGCAAGGCTTTTGCCGCGCCGCGTGTCGGCCGCGGCCTCGCCATCGCCGACTTCGACCGTGATGGCGACCTCGATGTGCTCATCACGACGAATGGAGGCGAACCGTTGCTGCTCAAAAACAACATCCAGAATGGCAATCGTAGCGTGCGCTTCCGGTTGCAAGGCAAAAAGTCGAATCGCGATGCCATCGGTGCCGTCGTCAAGCTGAGCGATGGTGGCGAGACGCAATGGCGCATGGTCCACAGCGGTTCAAGCTACTTGTCGCAATCGGAACTCACGCTCACCTTCGGCGTGGGGAAACGCGACCGCGTCTCGCGGGTGGTGATCGAGTGGCCTAGTGGCCGCGTCGATGAGCATAAGAATCTCGCCACCGGCCGGCTCTACCAGTGCGTCGAAGAAAGTGTGATCCAGCCCCTGGACGGCTACTGACCCGCCCGCTATCCTGGGTGAGGAGGCTGATGGATTGAAGGTATTAGTTCTGGGTGGCGGCGGACGGGAGCATGCCCTGGCATGGCGGCTGGCGCGCAGTGCGTCAGTGACGCGCGTTTACGTTTCGCCTGGTAACCCGGGAATGGCCAATGTCGCTGAATGCGTCGCGCTCGAGTCCTACACGCCCGAGGAGTATCTGGGCCTCGCCGAGCGACTGGGTGTTGACTTAACGGTGGTGGGTCCCGAGGCGCCGCTGGTGGCCGGAGTCGTCGACCTCTTCCGTGAATGTGGCAAGCCCATCGTCGGCCCCACGCGTGCCGCGGCGACGCTGGAGGGCAGCAAGGTTTTCGCCAAAGAGATCATGAACGACGCGGGTATCCCCACCGCGCGTTACAGCATCGCCGAGACGGAGGGCGAGGCGCTTGCCGCGCTGCCCCGTTTTGAATTGCCCGTGGTGTTGAAGGCCGATGGATTGGCCGCCGGCAAGGGGGTGATTGTCGCCCAAACCTGGGCTGAAGCGCAGGATGGCGTGCATGCGCTGTTCTCGGGACAACTCGCCGGAGACGCCGGCAAGCGGGTCGTCATCGAAGACTTTCTTCCGGGCCGCGAGGTGAGCTTCATCGTGCTGACGGATGGCGAAACGGTGCTGCCGCTCGCCGCCACGCAAGACCATAAGGCCGTCCATGACCATGATCAGGGCCCGAATACGGGCGGCATGGGCGCCTTTTGCGCCAACGGTATCTTGACTGCGGCGGAGACCCAGGAGGTGCTGGATCGGGTGATCCAGCCGACGATCCGGGCGATGGCCGAGCGAGGCACTCCCTTTACCGGCTTTCTTTACGCAGGTCTGATGATGACGGCGAAGGGCATTCAGGTGCTCGAGTTCAACGCGCGTCTTGGCGACCCGGAATGCCAGACCCTCATGCATCGCATGAACAGCGATTGGGGGGCGATCCTGTTCCGTGCGGCGACTGGGAAATTGGCCGGAGCGACGCTGAATTGGGACGCCGCGCCCAGCGTTTGCGTGGTGGCGGCCGCCGCAGGTTATCCCGGCCACGTCCGCACCGGCGACCCGATCACTGGCGTGCGGGATGCCGAAGCCGGCGGTGCCGTTGTTTTCCAGGCCGGTACGCGGTTGCTTGACGGCGTTCTCGAAACGGCGGGAGGCCGGGTGCTGGGAGTTACGGCGTCGGGTGTCGATCTGCGTGCCGCGATGAACCGGGCCTACCTGGGCATGGAGCAGATTCGCTTTGACGGCATCCACTTCCGGCGCGATATCGGAACTAAGGGCCTTAAGTAGCGGTTCGGTGGTCACCCAGCGGGATCACCAGCGGTTCCGGCGTGCCTTGCCAGACGAACGCAAAGTGTCGAGAAGGGCGAACATTGGTGACCGCGCCCGGGCGAAAACAGGCTACACATTCGCCGCCCGCGTGGCGCACGCTGCGGTAAGTGACGCCGAGAGAGCCTGCCTCCAGCAGCACATTCGCCAGATGTTGAGAGGTGGTGTAATGTGCCGGGTCGTGCGCCTGATCCCAGCCTTCGCGCACGTCGTGAAAATCACCCGTAAAGTCCGCCAAATAAAGGCGCATTTCCATTCGCGCCTCATGCAAGCCCACCTCCGCCAATTCCCGGCCCCGATGGTAAATCACCTCCCGCTGCGCCGTTTCGAGCTGACGGCCGGCATACCAAGCCCCCCGGTGCTCGCTGTTGAATCGGCCGCCGCCTGAGCGCGGATGACAAAACGAAGCCATCACGACGCTGGCCATCGGCTGGCCGACTACCCAATCGCTCTTCGGCAAGCGGTGGATCTGGCCGGCCTCGGCTCGCAAACGGTCGTTGGTGAGCCCTTCGAGAGCGAATACGGCGTCCAAATCGTCAGGGGAAGCTACGCGATCAAGAATGCCGATGGGTGGGTAGCGGCTGGGGATGAGGCGGCAGGTGTCCAGCCATTCGATTTCGGTGATCGGCGGGAGATGAACGGTCACGCGCCGCGGCGTCCGTCCAGTAGCCGACGCACCTGAAACAGGCCATCCAAGCCCGCATTCACCATCAGCTCGATCGCCGGACGCCCTCCGAACAGTGAATGCCGATTCGGCAGCCTGACCCAGCTATCTGCCAATGTTTCATCAGGATAGAGAATATGTAGCGCCTTGTAGATGCCAATGATCAGCGAAATCCGCGTCAGCGTATCGTAGGACAACGTCCCGCATTTTCCCGACTTGTATTGGTAGAACGTAGACTCGCTCGGCCGGCCCAGCAGCGCCCGCATCTCGTCATTCGACAGGCCCCAGGCTTGGCTAATGTTGAGAAAAGTGCGAAGTCCAGGTCCAGATAATTTTTCTGAATCATCAAAGTGTCGATCCAGAAGTGGAGCTATTACTGCGGTTGCCATGCATTAACCTCTGATTTAAAAATACGCTTTGTTATTTGGAGACGCAAGAGAAATTATGCGAAATGCCACCAAAGCGCGATGATGCTCGCCAGAGTGACCGCCGTCCAGGCGACATCGATCCGATGTGCGGCAACTGTATGATTTGGATCAAACACTAAGCCTGTTAGCCGACTGAGGTCGGGCCGGTCGCCCACCTTGCTGACGGCGTACATTAGCCCGACGCACAGGAAAAAGACGATCACGCTGTAGTTCAGGAAGCTGAACTCGACGACGGAGTTGAGGGCGCCAAGGTCCCATTTGAAAGCATTGTGCAGGATGTCGAGGAGGAACCGTCCGGCTCCCAGGCACCCACCGACGACGAGGGTAGTGAAGGCGGCGCGTGCAGTGGCACCCTTCCACAGGATGCCTACCAGGAACGTCGCCGTGATGGGTGCCCCCACGTAGGCCTGCACGCTCTGCAAGTACTGATAGATTTCGTTGTTCAGATAGCGGATGAACGGAATCCAGAGAATCGACAGCACGACGACCGCTCCGGTGGCGTAGCGGCCCACGCGGACGAGTTGCGCATCTGGAGCGGCGGGACGCAACTTCTTGTAGATGTCCATGGTGATCAGAGTGGAGCAGGAGTTAAAAACGCTGCTGAGTGACGACATCAGGGCTGCCAGCAGGGCGGCGACCATCAAACCCATCACTCCTGGGGGCAGCAAACGCAGCACCATGAGGGGATAGGCGTTGTCGCCGGTGACTTCCTTCGGCCAAAGTGCGCGGGCGATCAAGCCGGGCAGCACGAGTATGAAGACGGGCAGGATCTTGAGGCCGGCGCAAAAGAAAGCGCCTTGCCGCGCGGCTTGGACACTCTTCGCCGCTAACGTTTTCTGGACGATCACCTGGTCGGTACACCAATACCAGATGCCGAGGATCAGGGCGCCCAGCGTGGTCCCGATCCACGGGTATACCGGATCGCTGGCTGGTTTGATCATGTGGAAATAGTCGGGCGGCAGGGCGGTGCGCAAGCCTGCAAAGCCACCCACTTTATCGAGCCCGATCCAGGTTAAGGTGACGGCGCCCGCCACCAGCAGGACGGCTTGGAAAAGGTCGGTGTAGATGACGGCCTTGAGTCCGCCGGCAATGGTGTAGATGCCGGTGGCGGCCACCAGCAGCAGCGCGGAGGTCATATAATCCCAGCCGAAGACCTCGCGAATCAGGATGCCGCCGGCGAACAGTGACACCGAGATTTTCGTGAAGACGTAGGCGAACAGGGAGACGATGGTGAGGTACCAGCGGCAAGCCGGGCTGAAGCGCTGCTCCAGGAATTCGGGCATCGTGTAGACCTTGCTTTGCAGATAGTGCGGCACGAACAGCCAGCCCAAAATAAACAGGCAAAAGCTGGCGGACCACTCATAGCAGCCCACCGCCAGGCCAGTGGAGGCGCCTGAGCCCGCCAGGCCAATGAAATGCTCGCTCGAGATGTTCGTGGCGAATAGCGAGGCGCCGATGGCGAACCAGCCAATCTGATTACCGCCCAGAAAGTAGTCACGGGCGGTCCGCTGGCCCCGGGAGTGGTACCAGGCGATCGCAAAGACGATGACGAAATAGACGACAATGATGAAGTTATCGAGATTCATGGATCACGCTAGTATATGCGACGCAGACAATTTTTAACTACGCTCACCGCCGCGACGGCTTTGGCCCAAACGCGAAAGCCCAACATTGTCTTGTTGCTCGCCGATGACCTGGGCTACGGCGACCTCACTTCCTACGGGCAAAAACGGATCACGACGCCGAACCTGGATCGGTTGGCGGCTGAAGGAATGCGCTTCACGCAAGCTTACGCCGGCTCCACGGTGTGTGCGCCCTCACGCTGTTGTCTATTCACGGGCAAGCACACGGGACACGCGTTTATTCGGGGCAACATGCCGACTGCCGTCGATCTTGGCTTGCGTGCTGAAGATGTGACGATCGCCGAAGTGCTGAAGCGCGCGGGCTACCGCACGGGCCTGTTCGGCAAATGGGCACTGGGACAGATCGGTTCGCCGGGCTACTCGCTCGACAAGGGCTTCGACGAATCGGTGAGCTTCTTCAGCCAAACGGCGGCGCACAATTACTACCCCGAGCATGTCGCCGACGGCCGCCAAGTCCGGCTGATGAAAGAGAACCTGGGCACGCAGAAGTCCGATTATGCGCCCGACTATTTTACGCAGCGCGCTTTGGAATTCGTGCGTAAGTCGACCGAGCCATTTTTCCTGTACTGGCCCACCACCATTCCGCACGCCAACAATGAAATGGGCCGCGACACCGGCAGCGGCATGGAAGTGCCTTCCGACAAGCCCTACACTGACCAGCCCTGGCCCCAGGTGGAGAAGAACTTCGCCGCCATGGTGACGCGCATGGACGCCGACCTGGGTAAGTTACTGGAGCTAGTGAAAGGGACCGATACGCTCGTCCTATTTTCCAGCGACAACGGCCCGCATCGCGAAGGTGGCCACGACCCCAACTTCTTCGATTCCAATGGCCCCTTGCGCGGCATCAAGCGCGACCTCTACGAGGGCGGAATTCGGGTGCCCTTTATTGCCTACTGGCCAGGAAAGATTAAGCCCGGCGTAACTGACCAGCCGCTGGCCTTCTGGGACCTTCTGCCCACGCTCGCCGAGATTGTTGGGCAACCCGCACCCGCTGGTATCGACGGACATTCGATGCTTCCAACGCTTCTGGGCCGCGGCGCGCAGCGTCAACATGAGTACTTCTATTGGGAGTTCCACGAGCGTGGCTTTGCCCAAGCTATTCGCATGAACCAGTGGAAGGGCGTGCGGAAGACCGGCCAAGCGCAGCTTGAGCTCTACGACCTTTCGAGTGATCTCGGCGAAACCCGCAATGTGGCCGAGGCCCATCCGGCGATCGCCAAGAAGCTGCTGGCCTACATAGGGCTCGCACACACGGACTCGAAGGAATTCCCGGTCAGCGCATGATGCCCGTCGCCCTGACGATTGCGGGATCGGACCCCTCGGGGGGGGCCGGCATTCAAGCGGACCTCAAGACTTTTCACCAATTCGGCGTCTATGGCGAAGCGGCGATCACGCTGCTTACCGTGCAGAACACGGTAGGCGTCACCGCCGTCGAGATCCTGGCGCCGGATTTTGTCTCGGCCCAGATCCGCGCGGTGGTGGAAGACATTCCGCCGCGCGCCGTCAAGACTGGTGCATTGGGCAGCCGGGCGATGGTGGAGGCGGTGGCTTTCGAACTGGCCTCGCTCCGGTGCCCCCTCGTCGTTGATCCGGTGATGGTCTCGAAACACGGGGCATCGCTGATAAACGACGATGCGCGCCAAGCTCTCCTCGCCATGCTGATGCCGCTGGCCGCCCTAATCACGCCTAACTTGAATGAGGCTGAGGCGATGAGTGGCCTACCCGTAACTAGCCTTGAACAAATGCAAGAAGCGGCTCGGGTGCTGGCCGGCTTGGGAGCCCAAGCCGTGTTGATTAAAGGGGGCCACTTAGCCGGAGCGGCGATCGACTTACTTTACGATGGTGCGCAGTTTCACACTTACCCGGCTCCGCGTATCGAGACCGCGCACACCCATGGCACTGGCTGCACTTACTCCGCCGCTATCACGGCGCTGCTGGCCCGGGGGCTATCGCTCACCGACGCCCTGCCGCGCGCCAAGCAGTACATCACCGAAGCTATTCGCACCAACCCTGGTTTGGGCCGAGGCCATGGTCCGGTGAATCACTTCGCGGATGCGCGACGATAGGGGCATGCTTCGTTACCTGCTTGTTTCCGTTCTGGCCATCGCTCTTGGGTTCGGTGCCGAAGTGGCCGGCAAATGGCGTCTGCAATCGCAAACTGCCGCCGGCGCGAAAACCAAGGCTGAACTCGAGATCCGCGAGGACTGGGGCCAGTGGAACGCGGTCCTGATCATTGAAGACGACAAGGTTCCGCTACGAGGCGTCACCGTCGAAGGCGACAAGATCACTTTCCAGCTGCCTACCGGTGATGCCACGTACACGGTGACCGGCGTGGTGAAAGGCGACCAGATGGAAGGGACGTTTAGCGCCACGGACGGCACCAAAGGCACCTTCAAGGGTCAGCGTCTATAAAAACTATTGACATCCCAAGCTTATCGTACTAATTTACTAGTATGAGGCAGCGAAAGTCCGTTCTCACCGAGCAAGAGCTCGAGTTGATGAAGATCATCTGGCAGCGTGATTCGGTTACGGTGCGCGACGTTTATGAGTCTTTGCTCGAACACCGCAAAATCGCCTACACCACGGTAATGACCATGATGGGGATTCTGCAGGAGAAAGGCTACGTCACCAAAGCCGACGGCGAAAAGGCGCACGTGTATCGCCCGGCGCAACCCAAGCAACAAGTGGTCAACCACTTAGTCAGCGACTTTGTCGAGCGCGTCTTCAATGGTTCGGCCAAACCACTGTTGATGAACCTCGTCGAAAGCGAAAAGCTCTCGGCCAAGGAGCTCGATGAGATCTCGGCTTTGCTGAAACGGAGGGCCGGCAAATGAACCCGGAGTTACTCCTCACTAATCTCGCCCATTACAGTTGGCAGTTAGTCGCCCTGATCGCCGTGGGCCTCGGCTTACCGGTTGCCTTTAGGATTCGCGAACCACGCTCGCACTTAATCTATTTGCAGTTACTACTAACGGCCGCACTGCTACTGCCGGCTCTGCAACCCTGGGCTGCCCCCACTCGTCTCACGTTCAGTACAGCCCGCTTCAGCCAACTCGCGCCTTCAACTGGCATCGTCACCGACACCATCGCTTGGAGCTGGCAAGAGTACGCCGTCATCGCTCTAGTGGCGGGTACGGCCATGCGCCTCGGGTGGCTAGCCCTGGGCCTCACCATGCTGCGGCGTTATCGCAGCGACGCCCGGCCCATCGAACTGGCGGCCATCGACCACGCGCGCCAAGCTACCCAATCCACGGCCAGAGTTTGCCAATCGGCGACGATTCCGGGGCCGGCCACGTTCGGCTTTTGGAGGCCACTCGTGTTGCTGCCGCCCGCCGTCGCGGCCCTACCCGAGGAGGCCCAATTCGCCGTCGTCGCACATGAATTTCTGCATGTGCGCCGCGGTGACTGGCTTTATGCCGTGGCCGAAGAGCTGATCGTCGCGGCGCTATGGTGGCATCCGGCCATCTGGTTTCTAGTCGCGCGAATTCGCCTCGTCCGCGAGCAAGTAATTGACCGCGCCGTCGTCGAACTCACCGCATCTCCCCAACCCTATATCCACGCCTTACTTACTCTGGCCAAGCAACACTCCCCACCCAGCCTCGCTCCCAATTTTCTCCGCCGCCAGCATTTAACCACCCGCATCCGAATCCTACTTACTGAGGTCAACATGTCCCATACTCGACTCGTCGCTACTTACACTGTCATCACCGCCCTGGCCTCGGCCACGGCTTGGCTATCCGTTACGAACTTTCCTTTGCAAGCCGCGCCGCAGTTCGGACAAAGCGATTCCCGGGTTACCGGGGCGGAAGTCGTGCTGCGCAAGAATCCCGTTTACCCCTCGCTGGCGAAACAAAAGCGAATTGAAGGGACGGTAGAGATTGAGGTCACCATCGCCGAGAATGGCTCGGCCGAGGACGCGCGCGTGCTTTCCGGCCCGCAGGAACTGCGGCGTGCGGCGCTCGAAGCCGTGCTCCAATGGCAGTTCAAGCAGGGGAATCCGCGCGCCGTCGTGAGGATCGATTTTAGCCTAACACCTGACGGGGCGCCAGCACCCAAGGGCAAGCCGGCGGCGATCAACATTACCGATGCTGCCCCGGCCGTGGTTGAGACTCTGCGCGCTCGTCTGGCTCATCTGGAGGGCCAACCCCTCAATGCTCTCGAGATCTCAGAGATTGTGCGTAGCGTCGCGCCCTCACTGGGTATTTCCTTCCAAACCAACCCGGCTACGAACGACGTGACGTTGACCGTTGGCAACCCCAGCGCAAGCTTTGCCAAGGGCGACGGGCCGCGCATTCGAGTGGGCGGCAATGTCCAGTCTGCCAAGCTGGTGACCAAAGTTACTCCGCTGTATCCGCCCTTAGCGAAGCAGACACGCATTCAAGGTACGGTAAGATTCAACAGCCTCATCGGCGCCGACGGTCACGTTCGGGAGCTGCTTCTCGAAACGGGTCATCCGCTGCTGGTGGAGTCGGCCATGACCGCAGTGCGCCAATGGATCTATCAGCCCACACTACTGAATGGCAACGCGGTAGAAGTAGTCACGTCGATCGACGTCAACTATACGTTGACCCAGTAAGTCGGGCCCCTGGCCCGACTCCAGTGGGGTGGGCCTCCGGCCCGCCTTCCTTGACCAAAAGCAACTTGCCAGTATGGCTTCTGCGGCGATAGTCTAGGAATATGCAATTCGCCGCCATCGCTGACATCCACGGCAACCTGTTGGCGTTGGAAGCCGTGCTCGCTGACATTGCCCGGCGCGGCATTTCCCAGATCGTCAACTTAGGTGACTTACTATCTGGACCGCTTTGGCCTGCCGAAACCGCCGACCGCTTGCAATCCTTAAAGCTTGCCACCATTCGGGGCAATCACGAACGACAGTTACTCACCCTGTCGCGCGAAAAGATGGGCCTCTCGGACCAATACACGATCGATGCAATTTCCCAAGGCCATCTCGCCTGGCTCGCCACCTTGCCAGCTACGCTCGCCCCGCAGGATGGCGTCTTCCTCTGCCACGGCACGCCGTACGACGACCGCACTTACTTTCTCGAAGAAGTTACAGCAGAGGGCGTCCGCGAAGCCAGCCTGGAGACAGTCGCCGCGCGCGCCGCGGGGTGCGACGCCCGGCTCATTCTCTGCGGCCACACCCACCTCGCGCGCCAGGTTCGTCTGGATGATGGCCGTTTCATTGTCAACCCTGGCAGCGTCGGCTTGCCCGCCTATACCGATGACGCGCCGTATCGCCATGCGATGGAGGCCGGCACACCGCATGCCCGCTACGCCATCCTCGATGGTCTTACTGACGTTGAGCACATTCTGGTGGAGTATGACTGGGAAGCCGCAGCCCGCCAAGCGGCCATCAACCATCGCCTCGATTGGGCGAAGGCGCTCAGAACGGGGCAGGTGTAGGAAGCCTTTCATTGAACGGCGCAGGCGTGTATAATCTGTA